>NZ_JBECOT010000036.1:0-43793 GCF_040104395.1 Pseudoalteromonas sp. BZA4 | reverse complement strand
TTCTTTGCTAAATCTAATCCAACTGTTGTAATATTCATCTCGGTCTCCTCGCTTTATTACTTGAATCGTTCAATTCCAAGTTTGGCACATTGCGATGCCGAAAGGGAGGAGACCATTTCATCGTTGACCTTTTGTGATTAATTTTGCAGCAGTGTGTTTGGTATTTAGGCAAGGCAGAGCCTATGTAGTGTGGTTGTTCCACATAAATAGGCGATAACGCAGCATCAATGCCAAACACGCGCTGCCCTTCAGGTTCTTCCTAGGGGCGATTAACTCTTTGTTACCTACATGGATGTAGGTAAGGGGCGTGAGCAGGACGCGGTAGCTTTGCTCGATTTTTACTTAGCCCACTAGGTTACAAATCTCGCGCCGCGATTAAATCGCCCCTAGAGTGAACAAATTTTAATCCACAAAGGTCAACACGCCCTAATAAATATTGCTTCTAGTGCTGTAAACTTGCCATATATATGTCAGGTTTGCTTTAATGCATAGACTTTTTGTTTTCTAAGCAATGACTCTCACTTTTTTAACGGGCAAAAAAATGACATTAAATAAAATTAGCCAAGCACTTATCTTATCAGGTGCTGTTTTCCTTGGTGCATGTTCTGACCAGCAAGCTACCACTTCTCAAACTAAGCCTGCTGCAGAGCAAACAAAGCAAACTACTGAACAAAACAACCCACAACTTATCAATGCTGAGAAAAGCCGCTTAGACATTTACACTGACTTTACGCTTACTTCTGATCTTAGCCACTTAAGCGATAACCAGAAGCAAATGATTGGCAAGTTAATCGATGCCTCAAAAATCATGGATGAGCTATTTTGGCGCCAAGCATTTGGTGAGAGCAAAGACGCTTTCTTAGCAAAAATTAATGATGAAAAAGTTCAGAAGTTTGCAGATATCAACTACGGCCCTTGGGATCGCTTAAACGGTGACCAAGTATTCTTGTCAGGCTATGAAGAAAAGCCTTTAGGCGCTGAATTTTACCCGAGCGATATCACAAAAGAAGAATTAAACAACGCAATCGTTGATGACAAAACCGGTCTTTACTCAGTGATCAAGCGCGATGAAAAAGGCCTTCTTTATAGCGTGGCTTACTCGGTTGAGTACGCACAAGAGCTAGAAAAAGCTGCTAATTTATTACGCGAAGCAAGTAAATTGGCTGATGATAAAGAATTTGCTAACTACCTAAGCATGCGCGCAGACGCACTAGTAAGTGATGACTTCCAACCATCTGATTTTGCGTGGATGGATATGAAAAATAACCCAATTGACGTGGTTATTGGCCCTATCGAAACCTATGAAGATCAATTATTTGGTTACCGTGCAGCGTATGAATCTTATGTATTAATTAAAGATTTAGCATGGAGCGAGCGTTTAGCTAAATTTGCCGCTTTCTTACCTGAGCTACAAAAAGGTTTACCTGTAGACGAAAAATACAAGCAAGAAGTCCCAGGCTCTGATGCTGACCTAAATGCTTATGATGTTGTTTATTACGCAGGCCACTCAAATGCAGGTAGTAAAACAATTGCTATCAACCTGCCAAATGATGAACAAGTTCAGCTAGAAAAAGGCACTCGACGTTTACAGCTTAAAAACGCAATGCGCGCTAAATTCGATAAAATCTTAGTGCCAATTTCAGAGCAGCTAATTGTTCCTGAGCAGCGTAAACACATTACCTTTGATGCTTTCTTCGCAAACACTATGTTCCACGAAGTAGCGCACGGTTTAGGTATTAAAAACACCATTACTGGTAAAGGAACTGTTCGCCAATCATTGCAAGAGCATGCAAGTGCCCTTGAAGAAGGTAAAGCGGATATCTTAGGTCTTTACATGGTTGAGCAATTACTTAAGAAAGGCGAGATCACTGACGGTACGTTAGAGGATTACTACATCACCTTTATGGCTGGTATCTTCCGCTCAGTGCGTTTTGGTGCATCAAGCGCACACGGTAAAGCGAACATGATCCGCTTTAACTTCTTCGCTGAAGAAGGTGCATTCTCTAAAAATGCTGACGGCTTATACAGCGTTAACATGGAGAAAATGAGCCAAGCAATGGAGAAACTATCTAACCTAATCCTTACTATTCAAGGTGACGGTGATTACCAAAAAGTTGATCAGCTAATCGCAACTCATGGCGACATCAAAGCTGAACTAGCTAAAGACTTAGAAAAACTAAGCCAAGCTAACATCCCTGTTGATGTTACTTTCAAACAAGGTAAAGAAGTATTAGGTCTTTAAGCCTTATTCTTCTCTAACAAAAAACGCTGCAATTGCAGCGTTTTTTGTTGCCCGAAATCGAGTAAAACACGACTAGTGTGCAACGAAGTTCAAACCATATTTGGAGTTTAGTTCTACAATATCCCCGTTGATCAGCATTTTTTGAAACTCGGCATTAAAAGCATCAATAAATTCATCGAGTTCGCGTTGTTTACTAAAGCCATAGTAGCCCTGATTAACCGTCACCGGCGGCGATAACATAATCACTTTATCTGCTATATCTAAACTGTCGATCACAGGCTTTGCAGCCCGAGGATGGGTAAGAATTAAGTCAACTCGGTTATGCATCAATTGTAAAAAGCTAGCCCGCACATTACCCACTTCAGATAGCGATAAATTTGCCTCGTTACGCTTAAATTCAGGACCATAGTTCCAACCTCGAATTGTACCAATAATATCTTTACGAAGGCTGGCAAAGTTTCCAACCCAAGTCACATCATTGTTCTTTTTGGTATATAAAACAATCGGGTCTTCGTAAAAGGGCAAGTCACTAAATTGCATATACTGCTGACGTATAATGGATTTGTAAGGACCAATAATGGCATCAGCCTGACCTTGCTCTACCATTTTTAGAGCGCGTTTTAGTGGCATGATATCAATTACCAACTCATGCCCTAAACGCCTGCAAATTTCGTGAGCAATATCGGCACCCAAGCCAACCACTGTGCCTTGTTGATCTTGCTCTAAAATGGCAGGAAAGTGGCTACCAACAAAGTAATAGCTTTTTGCAAAACAAGAAAAAGAGCTCAGAATAAGCAACACGGCAAACACTGTGTGTTTCATTTATTCCGTACCCCTTCGTGCATCATCCATTTAGCTTAGTCCAATCTTGCTAGAACAAACAGTTTAAAAATGCGCTTTTAATGCGGCAATTTGTTCGTCGCTATAAGGTACTGCTGGTAATTTACCCCAAATTGGTGTTGGCCAAGCTGCATCAGTTGTGAAACGCGCAATATGATGAACATGTAATTGCGGTACCATATTCCCTAGTGCTGCTACATTGAGTTTGTCTGGGTTGAACACCTGTTGTATTAGTTTACTCAGTTTGCCCGACTCTTGTAATAAGGTAATTTGTAGCTCTTCAGAAAGGTCGATAATCTCTTTAACGCCAGCGACTCTTGGCACTAAAATAAACCAAGGGTATTGGCTATCATTCATCAGCAATACTTTACACAGTGGCCAATCAGCAAGCTCAATGCAATCGCGTTGTAGTTCTGGGGCCAAAGAAAACGGCGTATCAGTATTTTTCATCAGTAAATCCTTTGATATTGGGTAAACAAACCCTACTTTATAGCATTTTGTTGCAGTTGCCTAAGCTTACCATTACCATCGTGGCAGTTTTTATTCGAGCGAAGGTACTCCTGTGCTAAAAAAAATTAAATCTCTCTCACTTGCTTTGCCAGTGGTGGCAACAGCATTCAGTGTGACCGCTGAACCACTCACTCTTGAACGTATTTTTGACGATCCAAGCTTAGCAGGTAAAGCGCCTGTACAACTTAAATTCTCTCCAGATGGCAGTCGTGTAACTTACCTGCAAGGTAAAACCGATGATTACAATCGCTACGACTTATGGGAATACAACTTAAAAGATAACAAAAACCGCTTATTAGTTGACTCTGCTGCACTATTTTCTGGTCCAGAAAACTTATCTGATGAAGAAAAAGCACGCCGTGAGCGCCAACGTATTTTTGGTAAAGGGATCTTAGAATATAAATGGTCAAAAGACGGTAAAGCGCTTTTATTCCCGCTTAATGGCGACCTTTACTATTATGAGCTTGCCTCAGCTAAAAGCCGTAAACTAACCGACACTGAAGCATTTGAAACCGATGCACGTTTCTCACCTAAAGGCCATTATGTGTCGTTTATTCGTGAGCAAAACCTCTACGCACTTAACTTAAAAACGGGTCAAGAAATCCAATTAAGTAAAGATGGTGGCGGCGTTATTAAAAACGGTATGGCCGAGTTTGTTGCGCAAGAAGAAATGGGTCGAATGACTGGCTACTGGTGGTCTGGTGATGAGTCTAAAATCGCTTATACCCGTGTTGATGAAAGCCCAGTAAAAGAAGCGATCCGTAATGAAATTTACGCCGATGAAGTAAAGCTATTTAATCAACGCTACCCGTTTACAGGTACCGACAACGTTAAAATTCAGTTAGGTGTTGTAAGCATCAACAATCAAAAAACTGACTGGGTTGATTTAGGCGACGATCAAGATATTTATATCGCTCGCGCAAAATGGTTAAAAGATAACAAAACACTTTCTTATCAATGGCAAGACCGCTCGCAACATAACTTAGAGTTACGTTTTTATAATAGCGACACTAAAAAACAAACCGTTGCCCTAACAGAAACCAGTGATACTTGGATTAACCTGCACTTTGATTTGCAGTTCTTAAACGATAAGAAACATTTCGTTTGGGCATCTGAGCGCGACGGTTTTAAACACCTTTATTTATACCGCACAAACGGTGAAATGATCCGTCAAATCACCCAAGGTGAATGGGTTGTTGATAGCTTAAAAGGTATCGATGAGAAAAAAGGCATCGTTTATTTTGCAGGTCGTAAAGATACAGCACTTGAGAGCCACCTTTACAGCGTACCGCTATTCAAAAAAGGCGAAATTAAACGCGTAACTGAGCTAGGTGCTTACCATAATGTGGTGATTGCTAAAGATAACAAAACCTTTATCGATAACAGCTCATCAGTGAATAAGCCTGGCTCTGCAGCATTACGTAAAATTAATGGCGAATTTATCACTTGGCTTGAAGAAAACAAGTTAGATAAGTCACACCCATTAACGCCTTACCTAGCTGATTTGATCACGCCTGAATACGGCACGTTAAAGGCTGAAGACGGACAAATCATGCATTACCGTTTATTCAAGCCAACTAATTACCAACATGGTAAAAAGCACCCAGTTATTGTTAACGTTTATGGCGGCCCTCATGCTCAGCGCGTAACGAACAGCTGGCGTAGTAAAAACTTATACTTCCAGTACATGGCACAACAAGGCTATGTTATTTTCCAACTTGATAACCGTGGTTCATACAACCGTGGTAAAAAGTTTGAAGACGTGATTTATAAGCACTTAGGTGTTGCTGAAGTGGCAGACCAAATCAAAGGTGTCGAGTTCTTACGTACCCTTGATTACGTTGACCCTGAACGTATTGGTATTTATGGCCACAGCTACGGTGGTTATATGGCGCTTATGACTATGTTTAAAGCGGGCGACTACTTCAAAGCCGGTGTTTCTGGTGCGCCAGTAACTGATTGGGCACTTTACGACACTCACTACACTGAACGTTATGTAGGTCACCCTGCAACTAACGCGAAAGGTTACGAAGCAAGTGCAGTTTTCCCATATGCCGAAGGCTTAAAAGGCCCACTGATGATTTACCACGGTATGGCAGATGATAACGTGTTATTCACTCACGCCACTAAGTTATTCAAACAACTGCAAGATCAAGAAAAGCAGTTCGAAATGATGACTTACCCGGGTTCAAAACACAGTTTACGTGGCAAGAGCGTACAAACGCACTTACACCAAACCATCACCAGTTTCTTCAACCGACACTTTAACGTGGAGTAATCACGTTTAATTTCGGTAACTTAGACTAAAGGCTGATTGTTAAATCAGCCTTTTTTTTGTCTCAATGTATTCTACTATTTAACTAGATTTTCGACCTGTTTTAGCTACGCTTAATACATTGCTCCTATGGGCATGACGAAGGAATACACATGAATTTTCGCCGTTTTACAATTTTTCAGCGCCTCGCCATGTTAGTGAGTGTGGTCGTGATAGGGCTGATATTTTTAAGCGTCTCGAGTTTAACTCAGCAATACAGCTCGCTAAAGCAAGAGCAATACATAAAAACCCAAAACCTTGTTGAGTCTGCTTACTCTATTATTGAGCATAATTATGCGTTGTTTGAGCAAGGTAAGCTGAGTGAGCAACAAGCCAAACAAGCAGCCCTCGAAACAATTTCTGCACTACGTTATGACAACAGCAATTACTTTTGGATCAACGACTATCAACCCGTGATGGTCATGCACCCATTTAAGCCCGAATTAAATGGTAAATCGCTAGCGGGCAGTAAAGATCCAGATGGCGTGTTGTTATTTGTCGATATGGTCAATATTGTCAAAAAACAAGGTAAAGGTTTTATTCCTTATAAGTGGCCAAAGCCAGGTAAAGACGAGCCGGTTGATAAAATTGCCTACGTAAAAGGCTTTGATAAATGGCAATGGATTGTTGGTTCTGGTGTCTACATTGATACCATTGAAGAGGCATTCTCTTCGCTTCGTACTCATGTCATTATCACCGCAGTGGTGATCATTGCCCTACTGGTTGCGCTAAGCTACCTAATTGCCAATAGTATTCTTCGCCCAACCCAACTTGCCGCCGACATGATGAAAGACATCTCACAAGGTGAAGGCGACTTAACCCAAAAGCTTGATGAAAATGGCAATGACGAAGTGTCTCGTTTGTCGCGCTACTTTAACTTGTACACCGCAAAAATGCGTGAGTCACTAAAACATGTTGCCCACAATGCCGAGCAAGTAAATCAGTTTGCCCATAGCGTTGATGATGCCAGTAAAACCAATCACTCCTTTATTGAGCTACAAAACGACAGCTCAACACAAGTAGCAACCGCGATGGAACAAATGACCCATCAAATTCACGATGTTAGTCAAAATGCCGACCAAGCTGAGCATGCCGCTAATGAAGCAGCGCAAAATGCTGAAGCGGGCAAGCAGGTTCTTAACAAGACTATCACCGCCATTGAGACCCTGTCGCATAATATTGAACAAGTGAGTAAGGTAACGGCGGATCTTGCCGCAGAGAGTAACAACATTGGTTCAGTACTTGATGTTATCCGAGGTATTGCTGAGCAAACCAACTTACTGGCTCTCAATGCTGCCATTGAAGCGGCCCGTGCTGGTGAACAAGGTCGAGGCTTTGCCGTAGTGGCTGACGAAGTGCGTACATTAGCAAGTCGCACAGGTAAAAGTACTGATGAAATTCAAGCCATGATCAGTAAACTACAAACAGGCGCACAAGCTGCTGTTGATGCTGTATCGGCAAGCCAACAGTTATCAACTGAAACGGTTTCACAAGCAGGTGAAGCAAATACTTCATTGAGTGAGATTGAGCGACTTGTCTCTATTATTAAAGATATGAACAGCCAAATCGCCCGCGCTACCGAGCAACAAACCAGCGCCGCAGATGAGGTTAATTTACGGATTAATGAGCTTTCACAATCAACCGAACAATCACTGTCGAATACCGAAGGACTCTCGAACGCCAGTGAAAACTTAAAGCAAAGCTCACAAGCGTTAAGTGATGTCGTTAACCGCTTCAAGCTCGACTAACACCACAAAAAAGCCCCGCACTGCAGTGCGGGGCTTTTAAAACTAAAAACTTATAGCTTTTAGCTTATAAACAATAACGAGCGAATAAGCTGCTTACTGTTGCTGCGGTAGGCTTACCATGTTGCCAATCACCGCCTTCTACGCCGCTACCTGCGATGTCCATATGAACATACGGTAATGGTTGCGCTGATTCAGTACCATGTTTATCTAAACCACCAACAATCGCTAAGAATGCCATTGGGAACTGGTGACCACGAGCTGTCACTGCAGAAGCGGCATTGTTACTTGATAATACATCGTCAGCTAACGTGCGAGGACGAATAAAGTCATAATCTTCACGGCGGCTACGAGATACTTCGGCGCCATCTGCCCATAAATCGCCTAAGTCAGCAATTTGGCGTGAAATTTTCGCTGCGCGAGCTGGACCATTTTCAACATACGCACTGTAAGGACCCATCGCACGAGCTGCGTGGCCTGTTAGTGTTGCAACAGTGAATAGCTCTGGATTTACTTCGTTTAAAGCACGATCTTTCATTTCGCTTAATAGGTCACCCATTGCTAAACGGCCTTCAGCATCTGTGTTACCGATACGAACACGCACACCTTCACGGCTGGTAATGATTTCATCAGGAACAAAACAATCAGAACCAATTGAGTTACGAACTACGGCTAAGTAAGCAATCACTTTTACGCCTTTTGGTGCAAAGTCAGCCACTGATTTCATAAAGCCAGCAACCGAAGCTGCACCGCCTTTATCGCGGCTCATACCTGCCATAAAGCCACCCACTTTAAGGTCTGCACCACCGGTATCGTAAACTAAACCTTTACCAACAAACATTAAGGTACGCTCAACGTCGCCTTCAGGCACGTATTCTAGTTTTACAACACGTGGGTGATGACGCTCAACAGCGTAAGATGCGCGCGCTACGGTGCTCATCATTGGGTAATCTTTATCGATAGTGTTGATATCTGAAATCACTTCAACAGACACCTTACTATCAGCAAATAACTCAACGCAGTAATCAGCAAAGCGAGGTGGTGCCATACGCTCAGGTTCGGTACCACATAAATCACGTGCAGCATATTGACCTGCAGCAATAGCATTAAGCGCTTTGCTCATTGCTTCATCTGCACCCACTAGGCTAATTTGGCTAATTGGTTCAATCGCTTGGCCGTGAAACTCACGTGCCTCAAGTGGTTGCCAAAGCGCTTGGCAAGCACCTAAATAAGCCACTTCAAGGGCATGCTTGTAACGGCTATCTTGATTTACGTTAGAAAGTAAAATTGCAGGCTGAGTGCTACCCGATGCTTTCGCCTCTAGTACACCTTGCTTCGCGGCATCAAAGTAACGACGTACATCATCATAATCACGGTTTAGAGGGCCTGTAGGCGCTAAAATAACGCGTTTAGAGTCAATAACAAGTAATGTCACTTGTTTGCCAATACGTGCGTCTACAGCTCGTTGAGCGCTAATAGCTTGGCTTAAGCTTGCATCTGCTAAAGAAGAAAAATCATCACCGATAATAATCAATGCATCGTGATTTGCATCCGCTAATTGCGGGGCTGCAACTGCATGAGGGTATGCCATAAAAAAGGTCCTGCTGTTAGAAACATAGGACCTTATTATCATTGATTTAGAGCGCTATTGCCAGCCAAGTAAGACAGCTTACGATATGGCTGGCAAGCTAAGTTTACTGCTCTGTAATGTGTGCTGAGTCTTTACGATGCTTAACAATCACAGACCAAGCTTCAAGCATAACCAGTACGCTCACAACCAGTACTAACAAATCAAGTGTCACCAGTAACCAGTTACCTTGTTGGTAGTACTCGCCCAGTTTAATAACCCCAGCAAAGAACGCCATAACGAGTACAAAGCTCATTGGGATCAAGGTGTATTTAGCCGGGCGATTCGCTTTAATAAGCATTACCGAGATAACCAGTAGGGTTAAGCTTGCTAAGATTTGGTTAGTCGAACCGAATAATGGCCAAATAATCATACCGCCGCTACCGTCAGCGCCACCAGCACCAAAGGCAAGCAGTAAACAGCTAAGTACTGCAATGAGTGTAGCTACAATACCATTACGAATGATGCTGATATTATAAATATCACCCCACTCTTGAATGATATAACGCTGCAAGCGTACGCCAGAGTCCATCGTAGTCCCCGCAAACAAGACCACCATTACGGCAAGTAAAGTTGATGCCACCTCTTGCGAGATACCCCAACCACTTTCAATTAAGTTAGCACCACCATTAATAAAGGCGCTCACACTACCGGCACCTAAGTGACTGTAAATTTCGTGCCATTCTTCAGGAGATACCGCAAGTGCAACACCACTTACTGCAACTAGTGTAATAAGCGCAAGCATACCTTCGCCTACTGCACCTAAGTAACCCACAAAGCGACCATCGGTTTCTTTGTTAAGCTGCTTAGAACTGGTACCTGAAGACACAATACCGTGGAAACCCGATACCGCACCACAAGCTATGGTCACAAATAGCAATGGAATTATACTTGGTGTATCAACCGCCGTTTGAGTATTAAACGCAGGCGCTGTGATATCCGGCATTGACACAAAAACCGCACCATATAGTAAAACTAAACCAACCAATAACTGCATACCGTTAATGAAGTCGCGTGGCTGTAAAAGCATCCATACTGGCAATAATGAAGCAATGGCTGCATAGATAAATAAGATGATGATCCAGTTCGCATTCGCACTTAAGCCAAACATTTCATCAGGTAATGAAATCGGCATGCCACTACCAAGGTAAATGGTGTAATAAAGAATTCCCACACCAATTAAACAAAGCGGAATTAACGACACTTTACGGCGTAGCAACTGACCAATAACTAAGGCCACGACAATCGCTGACCAAGCTGGGAATACCGCGTTGGGTTGCGATACAAATGACTTGGCAATCACCACACCAAATACCGCATTCACCATCAGTAGTACTAAGAACACCACAATCATAAATAATGCACGGGTGCGTTTACCAATTACACTTTCAGATAAAGCGCCCATTGATTTGCCTTTGTTACGCGCACTGGCCCATAGAGCGCCCATGTCGTGAACACCAGCAAAAAAGATAGTACCAAATACTACCCACAGTACCGCAGGCACCCAGCCCCAGTATACGGCAATGGCAGGGCCAACAATTGGCGCAGCACCTGCGACAGAGGTGAAATGGTGGCCCCATAACACAACTTTGTTAGTTGGCACATAATCCACACCATCCTCAAGTTCATGAGCTGGTGTGACAAAATTATCATCCATTTTAAATATTTTTTCGGCGATGAATTTCGAATAAAAGAACCATCCGAACAACATACCGACTATTCCGAGCAGCACGATTACGACCGATTGCATAGTCATCTCTCTTATTAAGTTATAATGTTGTCTAAGGTGTTGAACTAGGCAGGCCTAACACCCCAACTAGACACTAACAAACTTTCAAGCACCAAGGTGTTAACCTTTAGTCTAATATACTCAGCTGAAAATGCTCGTGAGCCTGACTCTTTATTCCGACACCTATTCCTAACAGGCGTACTGGCTGGTTGTTACCTCGCTCATAAGCTTTACTCATTAACTCAGCAAAAATGCGTTCGTCTAATTGATGGTGGCTTTGATCGGCACTGGTCACGACAAAATTGGCAAACTTGACCTTCACCGATAATTTATTGATGCGGTTGTTTAATTGTTGTTTATCAAGACGACGAGTTAATTCATCCATCAAGCGGGGTAACTGACTTAGACACTCATCTAAGTTATTTTTATTGTATTCATAGGTGTGCTCAACACTGAGTGACTTTCGTACTCGCTCAGTTGACACTTTGCCAACGTACTCGCCTGCACACTTTTGATATAAAGACACGCCAAAATTACCAATGTGCTGCTGCATCCAATTAACCCCTTTCGCACGCACATCAGCCCCTGTGTAAAGCCCTTTAAGTTGCAGCTTTTCTAATGTCACCTTGCCTACGCCAGGAATTTTGCCAAGCGGTAAACTCGCCAAAAAGTCATCAACTTGATCGGGCAATACCACAAACTGACCATTAGGCTTGTTTTCATCGCTGGCAATTTTGGCAATAAACTTAATTGGCGCGACGCCCGCTGAGGCCGTTAGTCCGGTGGTGTCATAGATTTCTTGGCGGATTTGCTGAGCCATGAGTGTTGCACTGCCTTTGCACGCAGCACTGTCGGTTACATCAAGGTAGGCTTCATCTAACGATAACGGCTCAATAAGGTCGGTGTACTTTGCAAAAATGGCGCGAATTTGCGTGGAGATTTTTTTATAAACCTGCATTCGTCCGGGCATGATAACCAGATCGGGGCACAGTTGTTTGGCGTGATAGTTCGACATCGCCGAGCGCACACCATATTTACGGGCAATATAATTAGCAGTTGAAAGCACCCCGCGACGACTATTACCACCTATAGCCAGTGGCACATTGGCAAGCGCGGGGTTATCACGCATCTCAACGGCTGCATAAAAGCAGTCCATATCGATGTGAATGAATTTTTTCATCAGGAATACAATAACTGTTCATATATACAGTTATTATATTTAAACTTCCTGAGAGTGCAAGCTAAGAGGTTTGGCTTTTTTGTTGGTTTGGTTTTTTACGGCTAATAAGCCGTAAACCAAATAACCAAAACGCGGCTTCTAATAACAAGCCCACGACAATTAAAGCGATAAATCCTGACATTGTGCCCATGCTATAACAGAGCAAAGCTAGAGCTAGCAAGATGAAAAGTGCAATCCACTTTATCACCCTCAAGGTTAGTTGCTGCATAATTAAGGTCCTTTAATGTGTGTTCATTTTGCTCACACTTTACGTAAGCGTGAACTTATAAATCTAGCACAATCTACTGAGCTTTCTAATTTCCTTGAGCTAAAAGCAGCATATTGCTAACCTAAGATTTCTCACAATCAACGAAGATTTACTATGCAATCGTTTATAGAACAACACCCTATCAGAACAAAAATTAATGTTGCATGGGGCGAAATGGATGCCCTGCAGCACGTCAATAATGTGGTGTATTTTCGCTACTTTGAAACAGCCCGTATCGATTTTTTTACTCAACTCGGCTTTCTTAAAGATTTACAAGTAACAGGTGTGGGTCCGGTGATCAGCGAAAACAACGCCCGCTATAAACGCCCGGTGACATTTCCTGATACTGTGCATGTTGGTGTAAAGATTAGTGACATTGAACACGATCGTTTTATGATGCATTACACTGTATTTAGTGAAAGCCAAGACGCAGTAACAACCATTGGCTCATCACAAGTGGTTATGTTTAATTTTAAAACGGGTAAAAAAGCGCAGTTAAATGATGAGTTATTAACTGCACTTAGAGCCCATTCTAGCGATTAACAAGGATCTATTATGCTTTATAGCCCACTTGGTCGAAGTGGTATTGATGTATCTCGTGTCTGCTTAGGTAGCATGACATGGGGTATGCAAAACAACCAAGCCGATGCCGATGAACAAATCGCCTACGCATTAGATAAAGGCGTTAACTTTATTGATACCGCCGAAATGTATGCCGTTCCACCTTCTCCAGACACCTACGGTAAAACAGAAGAGATCATCGGCAATTGGTTAGCGCGTAATAAAGACAAACGCGATGATCTTGTCATTGCCACTAAAATTGCGGGTAACGGCTTACCTTGGGTACGCGATGCAGGCGATATTACTCGCCAAGCAGTGGTTGAAGCCGTTAATGCATCTCTTAAGCGCTTACAAACTGATGTTATCGATTTATACCAATTACATTGGCCTAACCGTACATCACCGCACTTTGGTAAACAATGGCCAGGTAAAGTGTGCTTCTCTGAGGCTGACACTGAGCAAAATATCGCTGGCATGTTAGATATTCTTGAAGGTCTGAATGACTGTATCAAGGCTGGTAAAATTAAGCACTGTGGTTTATCAGACGATACACCTTGGGGCATCAGCCAGTACTTACGCTTAAGTGAGCAGCATAACCTTCCGCGCATGGTATCGATTCAAAACGAATTTAGTTTATTGCACGCCAAAGATTGGCCGTATTTAATTGAACAATGTATTCATGAAGATATTGCTTACCTACCTTGGTCACCACTAGGTGGCGGCATGCTAAGTGGTAAGTACTTAAATGGTGCCCGCCCTGAAGGTAGTCGTTGGACGCTAGTGCAACGTAATGGCTTATTTAGAGACACAGCACAATCACGGGCTGCGATTGCTGAATATGTTGAAATTGCTAACGCCTTGAATTTAACACCTTCACAACTTGCATTGGCTTGGTGTGATCAAGTGGATGGCGTAAGCTCAACGATTATAGGTGCAACCTCAATGGCGCAGTTAAAAGAAAATATCGATGCTTTCTCGGTGCAATTAAGCGATGAAGCTAACGATAAAATCGCTGATGTATTTACCCGCTATCCTATGCCTTTCTAAGCAATTATTTGCATTAGTATAAGCCTGTTACCTGACAGGCTTATTAAT
Source organism: Pseudoalteromonas sp. BZA4 (assembly GCF_040104395.1). NCBI lineage: Bacteria > Pseudomonadati > Pseudomonadota > Gammaproteobacteria > Alteromonadales > Pseudoalteromonadaceae > Pseudoalteromonas > Pseudoalteromonas sp. BZA4. The sequence continues at coordinate 29,643 of NZ_JBECOT010000036.1, read as the reverse complement.
ACTTATTCATCATTTTTATACTCTACCTACAACTTTACCTATACTTTAGTGTATAGTTATTCATAGTGTTTCACTATATAGGTTGTTAATGAGTAAATACATAAAACAAGTAGTATGCGTAGTTGCAGGGGTATTACTTGCTCCCATTACTCATGCCTCCGACAAGCTCTCTATTACCTGGCTTGAAAATGATGGTAAGCCTTTCTATATCGAGAAAAGTAACGCTAACCCCCATGGTGGGCTATGCAATGAAATTACCGATATGTTGATTGAAGCATTACCTGACATTAACCACAGCAAAGTGATGTTGCCGCAAAAACGTGGCAGTAAATATCTCAGTGACGGACAAATGGCATGCTATGCATGTATGATCCATCGTGATAAAAAAACCAACCGTGCTACTTACTCAATCCCAACCACAGTGTACCCCCCGTTTAGCGTATTAAGTACCGAAGAAAAAATACTAAAAATTAAGCAAAAACACGGTAATCCTGTATCACTGATTTCTTTATTCACAGATGCCAACTTTATTTATGGTCAAAACGATGCACGTAAATTTGGCAGTAAATTGGATAAGATAGCGAAAAATACCAAGCTTTACGAAAGTGCAGCACTAAGTGGTAATGGCAGTAGTCCAAATTTTGCTTTGCTATCACAGTTAGAGCATGGCTACATTGATTACACAATTGATTACCCATTTGTAGCTGATTATTACAACCAACAACACCAAAAGAATATTCAAAAGCTTACTATTGTAAACCCAGCCCAGAATGTGGTTTTTGGTGCCATAGGCTGCTCGACAAGCGCACCTAATAATTATGCCGAAAAAGTGCTAGCAGAAATTAATGAAGCGCTGAAAAACAAGGTATTGCCAAGCGAGAGATATCAGCAAAGTCAACGAGTTTGGCTCGAACAAAGCTTTCCTGAGTTTTCAACATATTATCAGCGCTACATTATAGAACCGCTTAAAGAGCCTGCCACTGATGAGATAGCAACGCCTGCTGACCATCCATAAGTGTTACCACAAAGGTTGAATTAGCGACAACCTTCCCTACACCTTCAGGCGTGCCTGTCATAATGATGTCGCCATCTTCCAGGTCCATAAATTCACTGATTTCAGCTAAGATTTGCTCTGCGTTATGCAGCATTAACTTTGTATCGCCTAGTTGAGTGTCTTTATCATCAATCTTTAGACTAAATTGATAATGTAAGTTGGAATTAACAGCAACAAACTCAGTAAAAAGCGCTGAACCATTAAATGCTTTTGCGCGCTCCCAGGGGAGGCCTTTTTCTTTAAGCGTGCTTTGTAGGTCTCGCTTGGTTAAATCAAGCCCAAGCCCAACCGCAGCCAGTTGCTTATTTTTAACTAAAAAACAAAGCTCTGTTTCGTAATGTAAAGTCTCACCTAAGTGTTCACTATTGAGGGAATCGGTGATCGCACTATTTGGTTTTGCAAACAGCACCATATTTGTAGGCGTTTCGTTGTTAAGCTCTGCAATATGCGCTGCATAATTGCGGCCAACACAAATGATTTTACTAGGTAAAAACGTTTTATCTGCAAATCTAACCTTATGCATTATTCCTCCGTTAAGTAATTTATACCAAATAATGGCTTTACATAAAAAAGGCTAACAGATGCGACACCAACTGTTAGCCATGAGGAACATTAAGGGAGAAAAAAGTTAGTTGCAAGAAATAGCAGTATCGTTTTTCTTCGAGGTTGTCACATTCAATTTAGCAATCGATACCTGCCATGCACCTTCAGTGGCTAGCTGCCAAGGTGAGAACACTTGTCCAAGTTGCACACCTTGCTCAGCAAAGCAGCTCAAATCGATTGTCAGGGTTTGCCAATCACTTGCTGCTTTAACCTGTTTGCTAATATCAAATTGACCGTCACAGTTTTCACCACATTGCATACCCAGCATCAGCGGCGCATCAGCAGCTTGGTCTACCTTAATTTGCATTTCTAACTGCCCCGCTTTTTCAACGTATGAACGAAGATCCGACGGGAACGCAGCCATTAAACGAACCGCAGCCGCTTCTTTACCGTTAAAGCTGATTGCGCGCGCATCTTCTTGTACATCTTTATCAAAGGTTTTTACGCTAACAGCGTTAAGTGCTGCACGACTACTAGTCATGGCTTGGAGCTCAGAACCACTTTGTAGTTGCAGTGACCATGGCGCTTTTACGGCGCGCTCAAATAGTACTAAGTCTTCTAATTTAGCGGCGACTTGTGATTTTTCGCTTAAGTCATCTGCTAATGTGTTTTTATCTTGGTAAGTTAAACCAAAGCCATAAGGCAGCAGTGGCGCGTAATCTTTATCGCCACGGTTTTGGTTACCTACAGGGTTGTTTGGCCATGAGAACGATAACTTACCTTTAAAGTCATGATTGATAGAACCATCTTGCTCTTTAAAGATAACATCGCTGATTGCATCACCTTCACTACCTGGTAACCAAGTTGCGACAAAGGCATCACTGGCATTGAGCTCTGCATTCACCCACATTGGGCGGCCACTAATAAATAGCGACACCACAGGAATACCGGCATCTTTTAGCTTTTTAAGTAAGGCTAAATCAGTTTTATTACCGCGTTGGTATTCAAGATTATCTAAATCACCATTCCCTTCTGCATACGGTTGCTCACCAAATACAACAATCGCAACATCTGGCTTAGCTTCAAATTCGCCATTTATATTGTATTGAACCTGACCACCGGCTTGCTCAACCGTATTTTTGATGCCATCAAAAATTGAAGAACCACCCGGGAAGTCGCTATTCTCGTTACCTGTACCCTGCCATGTGATTGTCCAACCACCTGACTGCATACCAATGTTATCAGCGCCCTGACCGGCAACTAATACGTTTGAGCTTGGTGCGAGCGGTAACAATTGTTGTTTATTTTTCAGAAGAACCAGTGATTCACGCACTGCCTGCTTTGCAACTGCGCGATGCTCCGCACTGCCAATGATCTCTGTTTTACCTGAAAGCGGACGCTTAGCAGGGCTTGGCTTATCAAACAAACCTGCGCGCATTTTCACACGTAAAATACGTGTTACAGCATCATCGATGCGACTTTGCGCAATTTCGCCACTTTTAACTTGTTTGATAAGGTTTTCGTAAAGAGGTTTCCATGCATCTGTTGGCACCATGTACACATCAAGACCGGCATTTGCTGCTTGTGCACAGTTGCCATTAGTACAACCTGGAATTTGGCCGTGACCGTTCCAATCACCAACTACAAAACCATCAAAGCCCATTTTGCCTTTTAGTACGTCAGTAAGTAGGTATTTGCTACCGTGAATTTTTTCACCATTCCAGCTATTAAATGACGCCATTACAGTTTGTGCGCCAGCACCTAAGCCGCCCACATACCCTTGCGCATGAATATCAAATAACTCTTGCTCAGATGCTGTGTTATTACCTTGGTCATCACCGCCTTCGGTACCGCCATCACCTAAAAAGTGTTTAACGGTACTGATCACGCGCTTATCTGATAAAAAGTCGTCATCAACCGCACCTTGCAACCCTTTAACAATGGCTGCTGAATATGCTTTCACAATTTCAGGATCTTCAGAATAACCTTCATAAGTACGGCCCCAACGGTCGTCACGAACAACCGCAACCGTAGGCGCGAATACCCAATCGATGCCTGTTACCATCACTTCTTGCGCAGTAGCGGCGGCAATTTTTTCGATTAACTCAGGGTTGTTTGTTGCACCTAAACCAATGTTATGAGGGAATAGTGTCGCACCAATAACATTATTGTGACCATGCACGGCATCGGTGCCCCACATAGTCGGAATTGAGCTGCCATCAAGCGAGTCATCAATTGAGGCTTGATACATTTTTTCAGCAAGATCAATCCAATCTGCGGCACTGGCATGTTTATCATTATTTGGGAATGCACCACCGCCATTAAGGTAAGAACCAAAGCCGTATTTGCGCATATCTTCAACGGTAATATCGCGAATTTCTGGCTGGATCATTTGCGCAATTTTTTGCTCAAGGGTCATATTTGCCAGCATTTTCGCAATTTTTGCTTCCATTTCTGGATTTGCAGCAATGCCCGTTTCGATGTTTGGCCAAATTTCTTGCTCAGCGCTCACGTTTGCCACCTTATCTTGCCCAGAGCAAGCTGTCATGCTGGCGCCTGCCATCATTAACGAGAAGAGTGTGAATGTTTTTTTCAATTTCATTTTTACACCTATGAAGATTACTGAGTCTGAGTCGATACTTTTGAGCCAACCAGCGCAAAGTAAGTAATGTATAAATAACATGCGATAGGTAAAAACAACGCCATTTGCACGCCAATAGAATCTGCTAACACACCTTGTAGTAATGGAATAATCGCACCACCTACAATCGCTAAACATAAAATGCCTGAGCCTTTTGATGTATACTTACCAAGGCCATGTAGAGCAAGGCTGAAAATGGTTGGGAACATAATAGAGTTACATAACCCCACAAGTAAAATTGCCCACATAGCAAGGCTTCCCTCACCTGTCATGGCAATAACAACCAGCAGTACTGCTAATAAGCCGTGGCACGCCAGTACCTTACCGGCATTAAACTTTTGCATTACAGCAGCACCAATGAAACGGCCAACCATAGCACCTGCAAAATAGTAGCTAATATAATGCGCTGCTTCATTTTCAGGTAAACCAGCAATGTTATCTAGGGTCAAAAAGCCTACTAAGAAGCTGCCAATCGCTACCTCTGCGCCTACATACACAAAGATACCTACAGCACCTAAAATAAGGTGGCGGTAACGCCAAACACTGCCTAAATCAACAAAGTCTTCTAAGTCTTGATGTGCCGCTTCGCTATCACTTTCTTTACCTAGTTTTGGCAGTTTTAAAAATGCAAAGATAACCGCAAGTACCAATAAGCTTAACGATAACATTAAATAAGGGAGTTTCACTTCTTCTGCCGTTGCTTGGCTAATTTCAGATAGAATTAACCAACCACCAAAAATTGGCGCGACTGTTGTTCCTAAAGAATTAAACGCTTGTGTCATAGTCAAACGCGAAGACGCTGTTTTTTGTGGACCAAGAACACTTACATAAGGGTTGGCAGATACTTGTAAAATAGTGATGCCCGAGGCCAGTACAAACAAGGCCAGTAAGAATAACTCATACACATGAGCAACCGCAGCTGGGTAAAACAGCGCACAACCAATGGCTGCAACCACTAAGCCGACAACAATACCAAACTGGTAACCAATACGACTGACCAACTTGCCTGCCGGAATCGACATCACAAAATACGCACCAAAGAAGCAAAACTGTATGAGCATAGCCTGCGTATAGTTAAGTGAAAACATGCCTTTTAAGTAAGGGATTAATATGTCATTAAGACAAGTGATGAATCCCCACATAAAAAATAATGTGGTCAATGATGCCAGCGCAAAATGCTGCTTTGGCATATCTGCTTGGCCTGCTGCAGCCGAAACAGGAGTTGATACATGAGCCATAATTTTCTTCTCTAGTTAATTATATTTATCAGTTTGTTACAGCAAACTCTGGTACTTAATCACTAACAACAAATAGCGAAAAATGTTGCAACATTAAATGTAAGCGCTTACATTTATAGCATATAAATCATATTTAGCAATTTATTTGCAGAAAAAATGTAAGCGCTTACAGCCGAGTCAAAGCTCTAAATATTCAAGCCTTACACTAACCCAAAGGACGAGTATTAACTGTGTATAAATCAATCTCACTGTTACCAGATTCGGCTTTGCTCAAGCCCGAATTCACTTTTGGGGTGGCAACAGCCTCATTTCAGATTGAAGGGGCACGCGATAAGCGCCTCGATTGTATTTGGGATACATTTTGCGAAAAGCCTGGCACCATTGCAGATAACAGCCATGGCGATGTAGCTTGTGATCATGTTGCACGCTGGCAGCAAGATATCGAGATGATTGCAGATTTGGCTGTCGATGCTTACCGCTTATCTATTTCGTGGCCGAGAGTCATGCAACAAGATGGCTCGGTTAACGAGCAAGGTATGGCGTTTTATGTTCAGCTATTATCGGCGTTAAAAGCACGTAATATTAAGACCTACGTCACCTTATATCACTGGGATTTACCCCAATACCTTGAAGATAATGGCGGTTGGTTAAATCGCGAGACAGCCTATAAATTTAAAGACTATGCCGAACTTGTTACTCAACACCTTGGTCACTTAGTTGATTCATTCGCCACCTTGAACGAGCCATTTTGTAGTGCCTACTTAGGTTATGAAGTGGGTGTACATGCACCTGGCATTAAATCGCAACAAGCTGGCCGACAAGCTGCGCACCACTTACTGCTTGCCCACGGTCTTGCAATGCAAGTATTACGTAAAAACTGCCCGGATACAGAAGCGGGTATCGTATTAAACTTCAGCCCGACCTACCCTTTAACCGCCGATGATAAAAAAGCCGCTGAGCTTGCTGATCAATACCATAATCAATGGTATATCAAAGCGGTTTTAGAAGGTGCTTACCCATCTTTACTGGATGATTTAGCTGATGCAGTTAAGCCAACTATTATTGCTGGCGATATGGCGATTATTAGCCAAGCTGTCGACTTTATTGGCGTTAACTACTATACCCGCATACACTACAGAAATACCGCTGATAACTGGTTTGAAGAAGCAAACCTTACAGATGTTCGTGTTACCGATATGGGCTGGGAAGTTTACCCACAAGGTTTAACTGAACTTTTGGTATCACTTCATCAGCAATATGATTTGCCAAAAATGTATATTACCGAAAATGGCGCAGCCATGGCCGACACACTAGAAAACGGTGAAGTGAACGACATCGAGCGGGTAGATTATTATCATACTCATTTAAATGCAGTGTGTGATGCAATTCGCCAAGGCGTTGATATTCAAGGCTACTTTGCGTGGAGCTTAATGGACAACTTTGAATGGGCGTATGGCTACGAAAAGCGCTTTGGGTTAGTTTATATTGATTATCAAAGCCAACAACGCATTTTAAAAGAAAGCGCAAAACAATATCGCGCGCTACTCAAACAGCGATAAAAATAACAACAATCGAGAACACACATGCTGACAAAAAGAGAAAAAATAGCCTACGGATTAGGCGACACAGCAAGTAATATCATCTTTCAAACGGTGATGTTATTTTTAACTTTTTTCTATACTGATATCTTTGGTATTTCACCCGCGATTGTTGGCACCTTGTTTTTGGTGGTGAGAGTCGTTGATGCAATTACCGACCCATTAATGGGAGCTTTAACTGATTCAACCCGCACTAAGTGGGGAAGCTATCGTCCCTACTTACTCTGGCTTGCTTTACCATTTGGGGTGATCAGCATGATCACCTTCACCACGCCAGACCTGCCTGAGTCAGGCAAAGTCATTTACGCGTTTGTCACTTACACTTTGCTAATGCTGGTTTACACCGCGATTAATATTCCTTACTCAGCCTTAGGTGGGGTATTAAGTGGCGACCCGAAAGAGCGAGTATCCATTCAATCTTATCGCTTTGTGTTTGGTATGCTGGGCGGCTTAATTGTCAGTGCCTGTACTTTGCCTTTGGTAAACTGGCTTGGCAAAGGTAATAACGCTACGGGCTACCAACTCACTATGGCCCTGATGAGCGGCTTAGGTGTGATCTTATTTCTAATTTGTTTTCGCTTTACCAAAGAGCGCGTAGCAGCTCATAACAGCTCATCGTTGAGCTGGAAAACCCGCATGAATACGCTATGGCAAAATGGCCCATTTAAAGTATTGTGCTTTGCCGCATTTATGCTGTTAACCAGTATGGTACTGCGCACCACCCTTGCCATTTACTATGTAAAATATGTGCTTGGTGAAGCAGAGCTAGTCACCTACTTTGTTACCATCGGCATGATAGGTAATATTTTGGGCTGCGCATGTGCAAACCCACTCAGCAAACGTGTTGATAAGAAAACCGCCTATATTCGTTTGCAATATATCTCTGCGGCAATTAGTTGCGTGGCATTTTGGTTGCCGGGCGAACAGCTGATACTTGCCTTTGCGGTGTACTTTTTATGGTGTTTCTTCACGCAAATGGCAACCCCGCTACTGTGGGCAAAAATGGCCGACACCATAGATTACGGGCAATGGAAAACCGGTGAAAGGCTAACAGGCCTAGTCTACGCAAGCGTGGTCTTTTTTATTAAGCTTGGTCTTGCCCTTGGCGGTGCCATTGCAGGTTGGTTACTGGCATTTTATGGCTATGAAGCTAATACCGAACTCAGTGAAAACACGCTTTCGGGTATCTTAATTTCATTTACCCTTTATCCAGCAATAGGTAGTATGCTTGTCGCATTTATCATGAAAAGGTATATTCTGGATAACCAAACAGTTGAGCAGATCAGTGCCGATTTATCGTTAAAGCAGCATCCATAATTTTGTATAAAAAGGAATAATATGGCCACCATTTACGAGGTGTCGAAACTTGCAGGTGTTTCTCTTGCAACCGTTTCACGAGTAATGAACAACAATGCAAATGTCAGTGATGCAACTCGTAAAAAGGTCACTGCCGCAATGGATGAGCTTGGCTATAGACCTAACTCAATTGCTCAGTCATTAGCATCAAATTGCTCGAACAGTGTTGGCCTACTGGTCTCTGAATTACAAGGTCCGTTTTATGGGCCTATGATGAGTGGCATTGAAAATACCTTTCGTAATCAAGGCAAACATCTGATTATTGCTGCGGGTCACAGTGATGAAGAACGCGAAAAACAAGGGATTGAATTTTTAATTAGCCGTAACTGCGATGGCCTTATTTTGCATGTTGAAGCAGTCAGCGACGACTACCTTATAAAACTCAGTAAAGGCCGTACGCCATTTGTTTTGATCAACCGCTATATCAGCGAACTCAGTGACCGCTGTATTTTGCTAAACAACATTAAAGGTGGCTATTTAGCGGCGAAGCATGTGTTAGAGCAAGGTCATAAAAATATTGCCTACATCAGCGGGCCGCTTTGGAAACAAGATGCCAAAGACCGTCTAGAAGGACATAAACAGGCCCTTGCTGAGTTTAATCTTGAGTTTGATGAAAATCTATTATTCCAAGGTGACTTCATGGAAGCGAGTGGTTACGAAGGTTTAAAAGCACTTCATCAACAAACGCATCCATTCACAGCGCTCATCTGTGCCAATGATGAAATGGCTGTAGGCGCCATGGCTAGCGCGCGGGATTTAGGGTTAACTTTACCTAAGCAATTGTCGATTATGGGTTACGATAACGTATTTTTCACCCGTCACGTTTACCCACAATTGAGCACCGTTAATTACCCAATAGATGAGATGGGTCGCATGGCAGCAGATTGGGTGTTAAATCATGTTTATCAAAAACAAACCCCACCACTACAAACGCTATTTGAACCAGAGCTTATAATAAGGCATTCAATTAGCCGCCAATCAGCTCAGATAACAAGCCAAGGTTAATCGGCTTTAATAACACTTGTTCAATCTCAAGTTGTTCAATTTTTTCTGGCTCTGGCTCTGCGCCACTAACAATGACTAGATTTAAGTCAGGGTGGCGCTGTTTTATTTCATGGGCTAAATCAAGCCCTTCGCCATCAGGCAAATGCATATCGAGTAACACTTTAGCAAAGTTTTGATCGTCACTCAGGGTCGCAAGACACGCAGCACAACTTGGTGCTATAACAGTTTCAACACCTAAACTTTCAAGCAATAATTGAGTGATTTGCGCTGCATCACCGTCGTCCTCAACCAATAAATAGCGCGTACTCTGTAAGGTCACTTCAGGGCTGTCGTCTTGCTCAACTACTGGTTCTGTATTGCCTTCGCAAATGTAATGATTGAGCACTTGGTAAAGCAACCCAGAATCAACCGGTTTTGCAATCATATCGTTAAAGCCAAGCGCACTTAACTCAGTTTTCACCCCTTTCATGGTGGCAGCTGTAAGCGCGATGATTGGTCCTTGATAACCCATTTTACGAAGCTCAATAGTGGCTTCTTTGCCGCCCATAACCGGCATATGCAAATCAATAAATACAATATCAAAAGGCTTACCCGCTTGCTCGGCACTGGCTACTTTTTCAATTGCTTGTTTACCGTGCTCGGCATAATCCACTTCTGCGCCAGTGCTGGTGATCATATGGCCAACGAGATTACGTAAATCTTTTAGGTCGTCGACCACCAACACTCGCCCAGTGGTTTTTAACGTTGCTAGTTTTTGCTGGCAATCGGGGTTTGAATCAAAGCGCAGCACTTGACGTTCAATATCTCGAATATTGCCAGGGTAAATCGAAAGGGTAAATTCAGAGCCCACGCCTTGCGTTGATTCAAGTTCAATAGAACCTTGCATACGACTAAGTAACTCTGAACAAATAGCAAGCCCCAACCCTGCTCCACCGACATCTCGTGATTCTACATCAGCAATTTGTTCAAATGGCTTAAAGATCAATGCTTGTTTTTCGGCTGGAATACCAAGGCCTGTATCTTTAATACTAAAAAACAGCATTTCTCGTTCATTAACCCAAGCAGTCCAAGCTCGCACTGTGATCTCGCCTTGGTTGGTAAACTTGATTGCATTGTTGATGATGTTAATTAGGATTTGGCGTAACCGAGTAGCGTCTGTGTTTATAACTAAAGGCAGAGCTTGCTGCGACTCAAACTTAAGCGATAAGCCTTTATCAAGCGCAGAAACGCGCATTAAGGTATAAACGTCAGCCATTAGGCTATCTAAGTTAACATCACTGCAATTGAGCTCCAGTTTATCGGCAGCAATCTTTGATAGGTCAAGCACATCATTGAGTAAACTCAGTAAGTGTTTGCCATTTCGGTAAATCACACCCAACTCATTTTGAGCATGCTGGTTCTTACCGCTTTGCATGAGTAACTCTGTGTAACCCAAGATAGAAGACAGAGGAGTGCGTAGCTCATGGCTTAAATGGGCCAGAAAGCGGTCTTTAGAGCGGTTTTCTGCTTCTGCTTTTAAACGCTCAACACGCTCATCTTCAACATCTCGGCGGGCTAACGCGTAACGTATAGCACGAGCAAAACGCCCGGTGCTCATTTCATTTTTAACGAGATAATCAACAGCTCCGGCATCGAGCGCCGCAGAATCGAGGGCTTCATCTGATTGCCCGGTTAGCATGATAATAGGGCCGCGAAAGCCATTCGCCACGGCCCGTTTTAGCACTTCTAAACCATCAGAGGCACCTAAACGATAATCTAACAAACAAATATCATGCTTGTTTTCGCTAAGCACACTAATGGCCTGCTCAGGGCAACTTAACCACTCAACATCGAATGTATGGGAACCTAATTGGTCTAGGTAGTCGCAAGTAAGAATATAATCGTCTTCGTCGTCTTCTACTAAGAGTAATCGGGTTACCTTGTCTAACATTCTTATTCCTTATTCCAATTTGCTTAATTAAGTATTTATGCGAATTGGACTTAATCGTTTTGTGATGTTGGCAGCTCTACAAACTCTACCCAGTATTTCCCTAGTGTTTGCATTAACTCAACTAAACCTTCAAAAGTAACCGGTTTAGTGATGTATGATGCAGCGCCCAAGTCGTAGCCTTTAACCATATCTTCTTCTTGTTTTGATGTGGTTAAAATCACAACCGGTATGCCCTTCAAGTTAGGGTTGGCTTTGATGACTTGTAAAGCTTCTCGGCCATCCATACGCGGCATGTTTAAATCAAGTAGAATCAAGCCCGGACGAGGCGAGTTTTCTTTTTCACTAAATTTGCCTTTACGCTCAAGGTATTCAAGCAGTTCTACACCGTCTTCAACAAAAAACAGCTCGTTTAATACACGGCTTTCGGCCAATGCATCTTGGGTTAATAAACGATCATCTTCGTCGTCATCGGCCATTAAAATGGTAATTGGTTTAACTTTATTAAGTGGCATTACGCCTCTCCTTGTAATGTGAAAAGCGATGTTTCCACGGGTAATTTAAGAGTGAAGCTTGCACCCTCACCAACGCGACTACTTGCAGTTATTTCTCCGCCATGACGTTCAACAATACGCCGACAAACCGATAATCCTATGCCTGTGCCTTTATATTGTGAACGACCATGTAACCGCTGGAACGGAACAAATATTTTTTCGAGGTACTCTTCAGAAAAACCTATGCCGTTATCTGAAATTGTAATAACTTCCCACTCCACATCGCTATTGTGAGTTTCGCTAAATTCTGACGTTCGCTGGTATGTAATATCAATCACAGGCGCAACATCCTCACGCCTAAACTTCACAGCATTAGAAAGAATATTTAAGAACAATTGCAGCATTTGGCTTGGATCGGCTTGAATATGCGGTAAAGTATCAAGATTCACTGTGGTCTCAGATTCTTTTATCGCAATTTCAAGATCATCAAGAACTTCTGCAACAACTTCATTTAAATCAGTATCAATAAAGTCTTTACCACGGGTGGTTACACGTGAGAATTCGAGTAGGTCATTAATCAAATTAGACATACGCTGAGCAGCACTTTTCATGCGGCTAATATAATCGACGCCTTTTTCACCAAGCTCATCTTTAAACATCTTTTCGAGGCGGTCACTAAAAGCTTGAATCTTACGTAGTGGCTCTTGTAAATCATGGCTTGCAACAAAAGCAAAGTCTTCTAACTCTCTGTTAGAGCGGCTTAACTCGTCTGAATATATGGTTAGCTCTTGGGTGCGCTCTGCGACTTTTGCCGCTAGATTCTCATTTTGGCTTTCAAGTTCAGCTCTATATTTAGCTTGGTTACGTTGGTTAATACGAGTTAATACAAACATACCTATAATCAATAAGGTACTGGTCACAGCCGTAATCGCAAATGTTAGCTTAGCTTCATTTCTAATCTCAGAAAGCTTTGCAAACTGCTCTATTTTAAAGTTCAGTTCACGCATTTGAATTTCATCAACTGCAGCGCGGATATCTTTATATAAATCGCGACCTTGGTCAGTTAATAACAAGCGGCGAGCTTTAACGTCTTTATTTGCAAGGGCCAGATCGGTGGTTTTAGTCATCACTGCCACTTTGTCGTTTACTAAATATATTAAACGAGCAATGCGGTCTGCTTGACCTTCAATTTCAGAATGCAAACTTTTCACAAGCATGATCTGCGCCTGCATTGAAGCGATTGCATCATTGTAAGGCAGTAAATAATCTTCTCGGTCAGTAAGTAGATAACCACGCTGACCTGACTCAGCTTGCACTACAGATAAATGCAAACGCTCAATCGCTGTGTTAAGCGAGTTGGTGTTATCAAGACTACTTTGTGTTTCTGTGAGTGAGCGAATGCTATTAAGGGCTAAAAACGCATTAGCCACCACGATACACAGAACCACGGCAATAAAGCCAGCCCAACTGACTGCTATTTTTCCTTTTTGTTTTTGCATTTGCTTCCCAGTTTTTAAGTGCTTAATCAGCTGCGTGAGTGTCGCTTATTTCCTGTAATTGCTCACTACACTGCTGACAATTAGATATTATTTTATTTAATGCCTCTAGTGCTTTTTGTTTTGGCATATCATTTTCTAATACGAGCTTAACTAACTCTGCATTCATTGAAATACGGTTCAGCGGCGCACGGGCATCGTGCACCATTTTTCGTAAAGACTCGTTATTATTCATAGCTATCCTTTTATTTGTATTCGCCAATGCCTCCATAAGCATTTAAACGGTTATAAAGTGTTTTCGTACTGATCCCCAGCATTTGTGCTGCAATCGTCTTATTACCTTGTACTTTATCTAAAGTAGCGTGGATCAATTCTTTTTCAACTTCTTCAATGGTTTGCCCTGCAACAACTTGGTTTGCTTGGCTCTCTTTATTCACTTTAGAAAATGGCGACTCTAGTGATTCAGGTAAGGTAATAGCAGTGCCTTTAGGGTCACTCATAATAAAGGCGCGGTGAATAGCGTGACGAAGTTCACGTACGTTCCCTGGCCAATCATGGGCTTCAAGCTCTTTGATTTGCGCCGCTTGCCATTTAAAGTCAGTGCCGTTTTCTTCATTAAGTTGCTCTAAAAAGGCGCTTGCAAGCAGTGGAATATCTTCTTTTCGCTCACGAAGCGGTGGAATATCAATTGGGAATACCGCTAAACGAAAGTAAATATCTTCACGGATAACATTGTTTTGCGCAAGATCGGTCAAGGTGCGGTTGGTTGCAGAGATAACACGGCAATTAACTGCTTGCTCTTTTGTGCCACCCACTCGGGTTACTTTTTTGCTTTCAAGCACGCGCAGTAAACTTGGCTGCATATCAATTGGCATTTCGGTCACTTCATCTAAAAATAAAGTACCACCAGCAGCTTGCTCAAACACCCCCTCTTTACGAGCAATCGCCCCTGTAAATGCGCCCTTTTCATGACCAAAAAGCTCGCTACCAATCAGCTCTTTTGAAAATGCACCACAGTTGGTTGCCACTAACGGACCATCACACTCAGTCGCATTATGAATCGCCTGAGCAACCACTTCTTTACCAGCACCACTTTCACCCATTAACATTACATTGGCAGAAGTTGCTGCGACGCGTTCAATCATAGTGTAAAGCTTTTGCATCACCTCTGATTCACCAATTAGAGTGCCGAAGTGGCGCTTTATTGCTGGCGTTGCTTTTTTCTTAGGGGCTGCTTTTTTAGGGTTAAGTACACGCTCAATGTCTTCACGTTGCAGTGGCTTAACTAGGTGGCCTACATTTGGTTCACACATTTCAGCCAACTTACCTTTTACTGAAGGGTGACCTGAAATTAACGTAACACGAGGCGATTGACCGATTACTTTTAAGTGTTCAAGTAAATGTAGACCGCTGCCATCAGGCAACATGAAATCTAAAAAAACATGGTCAAACGTATTGTTTTCAAACCATTGCTCCGCTTCAGCAAGGTTCGCTGCGGTATTTATATTGTGCCCGAGGAACTCAACTATGTGACAAACTACATCACTAAACTCACTGTCATCATCAACCAAAAGTACGTTTAACATATTCATTCCCTAAGCTTTTTTTGTCATTTTACGCATAGTTATAATGAAATGAAACTATATGCGCTAAATACCTAAATAGTTCTTAATTCCAGTTATATTACCTTATTAGTTTCAATTTGGGGTAAGCATAATGAATTAAATGCGAAAAAAAGGTTATTATGGCACGTTTAATATTAAGCCAAGCTGTACTTGCATTAATTTAAAGTTGTAATCCTATGAAGTTATTAAGAAAAGTAATTCACCCAAGTTTAAGTAATGACTATGGAACGGTGTTCATTCGTCACACTGCCCGCGCCATTGTTTTAAAAGGTGAACAAATACTACTTTTATACACCGCCCGTTATGATGACTACAGCCTACCTGGTGGTGGCGTTGATGAAGGCGAAAGCATTGAGCAAGGACTTCTACGAGAGTTACATGAAGAAACAGGCGCACAACAAATTCAAATAAAGCAGCCACTAGGGTTATACGAAGAAGTTAGGACTTGGTATAAAGACGACTTTGATTGTGTTCATATCAAATCCTATTGCTACTACTGTGAAATTAGCGATGAATTTACAGACCCCAAAATGGAGCATTACGAAGTGCAAAATGGCATGCACCCTAAGTGGGTGAATATTTTTGATGCCATCGCGCATAACGAAACCACCATGGCAATGAGTGAAAAGCAGGGCCTATCGATTCAGCGCGAAACCTTTTTATTAAAACTCATTGCTGACACTCTTTGAGTTACTTTACATTACTTTACGCAACCCTTATTTGGCGTATTAAAGAAGGTGCATTACCTGCAACATCTGCAATGTCTAAATGGCAAACAGCAGTTGCTCACCTCACTCATGGCTTATTGTTACTTGCTACTCTAGCTATGCCGCTTTCTGGCTTTATCATGAGCTATGCGGGCGGTCGTGCAATTAGCTTCTTTGAGTTTGAGCTATTGAGTGCACCAGAGAAAACACCTTGGCTTGCTGATACAGGCAGCTTTGTACACCACAGTTCAGTGCTAATCATTGTGGTGATTTTAGCCTTGCACATTGCCGCAGCACTTAAACACCAGTTTGTTGACAAAGATGGCATGCTTAGTCGCATGCTAGGTAAGTCTTAAATCAAATTTAAGCGGGCTTAGGGTGAACATAAAAGCGCCATAAGCCCACTAAATTACTTACTAAAAATACCGTTTCCATTACCACTGCTAGTGGTGAAAAAACCAAAGCGTTATGGGCTATCCAACCAATCGTGCCAACAATCATCAGTATGCGTAAGGTAAAATCTTTGCCTTGGAATGAAGCATAAGTTTGCAGTAATGTTGCCGACAACGCGATAAAGCTAACCCAGCTTTGCCAAGTAAATAGTACTGCGCTAATACTCAAAAGCATAAAAGCTATCATCACCCAGCTTTTGCGGGCAAAAATACAATAGCCATAACGTAGTGCTGCAATCAGCATTAAGCTAGCTGCACTAAAGTTATCGAGCAGCATAAAGTGCACAGATGTCAGTAGAACCGAGCTAAACAAACAAGCTAAAATTGCCTGCCTTTGTTTAAACTGAAATGAAGCCAAATCGAGTAATGTGGCAATGGCAACTAAGCACTGAGATAAAATAAACATAACGACTCCTGAAAAATCAGCAGTGTAATGTTCACTATTTTGCTGCGCCTTAACTTAAGTTAAGACGCCGTCTAATTCGCGATAAAGAAATCGCAGAGATCCCTAAATACATAGCAACCTCGTTTAAACTCAGTTGTTCAAGCCAATGCGGCTTTTGTTCTAGTAAATATTGGTAACGCTGCTCAGGAGTATTGAGTAATAAAAACGCTTCTTTTGCTTCTTTAAACAATAATTGCTGACTAATTAGTTTATGTTTTATTACTTGCCAGTCGGTACTATCAAATAAAACCAAAGGCACCTTAATAAGCTCAGCATCACGTATTACTTTTAGCTGATAAAGCGCTGGAGCTTTAGTTAACCAGTTACCATAAAGTAATGCAAATTCATCTTGAAAGTAAAACTCTTTACACTTTTGCGCCCCCTGCGAGGATGCATGTAACGCCCCAAGCACCCCAGATATAATTAAGTAACCTGCATCTTGTTCGTCGCCTTGCTGCAATAAAACATCACCTTTTGCGTACCGCTTTATAGCGCATTGCCTTGCAAGTTTGTTACGAAATTCACAGGCTAGCTGATGATAACTATCACCTAGTGGAAGTAACTGGGTATCTGTCAAGATTGCCAACCTTGCATTAGTAATTCAGTAATTTGCAGGGCGTTAATACCTTCTCGAGCCACAAAGCGCTCACCACACCAAAGCGGTGAAAAACCACTGTCGCCTTTAGCCTCTGCTTTTGCACGTAATGCCGTCATCGCAATCGATGCATACGGAAAAGGCGGCGCCTGCTCTGGCATCGCGCCTAACTCTTGCATCACTCTGTTGCGTATTCCTCGGGCCGGTCGGCCAGAGAATAAGGTTGTCAATTCAGTTGAATTTGGCTTAACCGTTTTTAATACTTCACGATGTAAAGCACTTGTTGTCGCTTCTTCGCAAAGTAAGTAAGCGCTCCCTACCTGCACAGCAGATACACCTAATGCTTGGTACTGAGCTACATCTTCCGCTGTGCAAATTCCACCTGCTGCAATTACGGGAATATCAAGCTTTACACACTCTCGTACTAATTGCACAGTGGTTGGTTGTAGCGATAAATCCATCGATAAAAAATGGCCTCGATGACCACCAGCTTCAATCCCTTGTGCAATAACCGCATCGGCACCATTTGCTTGTAGCCAGCGAGCTTCATCTAATGTTGTGGCTGATGAAAGAACCGTCCCGCCCCAGGCTTTAATCTGAGAAACAATCTCTTTACTTGGCAGACCAAAGTGAAAACTCACAACGGCAGGCTTATAAGGGGCGATAATATCGATCACTTGCTGATTAATAGGCTGACGTGAAGCGTTACGGGTAAATTGTGAGGCATCGACAGCAAACTCATCAAAATAAGGCTCAAGTACATTATGCCATGCAGTTTGCTGAGCCTGTGTATAGTCAGGTGTTTGATGACAAAAGAAATTAAGGTTATACGGCTTGTCCGTATGCTGACTAATGTAATCAAGCTCTGAGACTAGTTGCTCAACCGAGAGCATAGCGCAAGGTAACGAGCCAAGCCCCCCAGCTTCACAAACAGCCACTGTCAGTTTGGCGTTTTGCACACCCGCCATTGGCGCTTGAATAATCGCAAGCTTGGTATTTAACACAGAATTTGTCATTACGTATTCCTTGTAAGTTTTGCAGCCTGTTGCAGTTTTTACAGAAAAAAAGTGCCCAGCTAAGATTAAATTAAAATAAAAGGCAATTAAATCAAATAGCTAGAACAGCGAAAAATTAGGTATTAGCCTTGCAAACCTTTTCCTACAATTTTGTAAGGAGATAATGATGACTGATACTGTTACTACAATCAATCCAGCCAATGAGCAAACCTTAAATACGTATAATTTATTGTCGCTGCAACAAGCACAGAGTGAAGTTGACCAATGTCATCAAGCTTTTTTAAAGTGGCGCACCACATCCCATGAGCAGCGCGCTAAATTACTCAATCAACTTGCACAAGTAATTGAGTCTAATCAACAAGAGTTAGCCCAATTAATGACCGATGAAATGGGCAAGTTATATCAACAAGGCCTACAAGAAGTTGAGCTTTGCGCTGCAATTTGTCGCTATACCGCAGAGCAAGGGCCACAAGTGCTTGCTGATAAAAGCCGTGATATGCAAGACGGCCGTGCAATTATTAGCTACCAACCAATCGGTGTCGTTTTAGGTATCCAACCTTGGAACTTCCCGCTTTATCAAGTCATTCGCTATGCTTGTGCAAATATCATGGCGGGTAATACCACGGTGCTAAAACATGCTGGCAATGTATTTGGCATGGCGGAAAAAATTGAGCAATTATTTGCTCAAGCTGGCTTTGATGACTATTGCTTTAAAAACCTACTGATTGACGGCAAAACCGCAAGCAAACTTATTGAGCACTCAGCTATCCGAGGTGTGACATTTACTGGTAGCGACGAAACAGGCAAAAAAGTGGCTGAGCTTGCAGGTAAACAGGTTAAGAAAACGGTACTTGAGCTTGGCAGTAACGATGCCTATGTTGTACTCGATGATGCTGACTTAAATACCGCGATTACCGCATGTACACAAGGGCGCTTGATCAATAACGGGCAAACCTGTGTTGCTGCAAAACGCTTTATTGTTGTTGATGCTTTATACGATGATTTTAAAGCCTTAATTAAAGAGCAATTTGAACAAGTTGTTCTTGGTGATCCGAATGATGAAAAAACCACGCTCGGTCCAATGGCCCGTAAAGATCTGCGCGATAAACTTCATCAGCAAGTGACTGAATCAGTAAATGCGGGTGCGAGCATTGTTACCGGCGGTAACGTTGCTGAGCACACAGGCTTTTATTACACCCCGACTCTGCTTGAAAACATTAAACCGGGCATGCCCGCCTATGATGATGAATTATTTGGCCCTGTAGCATCGCTTATCAGAGCAAAAGATAATGATGAGGCTATGCAAATTGCTAATGACTCTCGCTATGGTCTTGGTGGCGGTATTTTCTCAAAAGACGAACAAGCAGCCATTGAGCTTGCAAAGCACCATTTTGATACCGGCATGGTTAATATTAATGGCTATGGTCTTGCGCAGCCGAACTTACCATTTGGTGGTGTAAAAGACAGTGGCTATGGCCGTGAACACGGCGGCTTTGGACTACGAGAATTTGTTAATATCAAAACCATTATGATCAACGACTAACTACAAAAAAGGGCTCGTTAGAGCCCTTTCTTATATCTAATTGTCCGCCCTGAATAAGGTTATCACTTTTCAAACATTGGCACTTGCTGCTTAGACGCTGCTGGCATTTTTAACTCATCCACTGCTTTTTCTTTATCAATCTGCGCTTGTTGTTTTTGATTGTCAGAATCGGGGTTATAAACAAGTTCAGTAAGTAGTGCAAAATGGTCTGAGCCATACTTAGCCAAACGCTCAATACGCTTAACACTAAACTCATTACTATGAAAAAGGTGATCAAGTGGCCAGCGCATAAAGAAATAACTGGCATGAAACGTATTAAAAAAGCCTCTCCCTTTACGTGGGTCTAACAAACCACTAATACGCATAAACAAGCGGGTACTACGCGACCATGCAACATCATTTAGATCACCGGCAACAATACAAGGTCGCTGTCTGTTTTTAAGTGCTTTCGCTAAAATTATCAGCTCAGTATCACGGGGTCGTGAACTGTCTTCTTCTGTGGGGCTCGGAGGAGCAGGGTGAATAAAGTGCCCTTGTACTTCTACGCCATCGGCATCTTCAAACAAAATATGGATTGAGGGGATATCGCTTTCTATAAGCTCACAAACTTGCTGTTGTTTGATTTTAAACTTACTGTACAAGTGCATGCCATAACGATTATCTTTTGGGCAGTAAACACGATATGGGTACTCTTGTTCTAAACTGCTCAGTTCATTTTGCCAAGTTTGATCAGACTCTAACGTAATGAGGAAATCAGGTTGGTGCGTTTTAACTAAGCCAATGAGTTTGTCATATTCATTGTTCGACATCAGTACATTTGCCGACATTATACGAATACTGTGCTTATCGCTTTTATTACTTGAGGCAACTTCTTTGTTAGCGAGCCTTGTGTAAGGATAAATCCAGCCAACTTGTAAAAGCAGCACGATGATACTCGCCAGAGCGCAACCAATATAAAACACAGAGCCCGTTCGACTGATTAAATAGCTTGCAGTAATTAAACTCGCACAAGCAAGGTAAGCCACTTGTAAGCGTACAAAGTCACAACTGCGAATTAAGTAATGTTGGGAGTATGAAAATGGCAAGATTGAGACCACTAGCAACATGGCCAATAGTGAACTCAATCCATAAGTCATGATCGATTCAAGCAAAATTAGCGGCTCAGAATAGAAATAATTTCTCGGGTATCTTCCACTAAACGCACGACAGTATCGTCAACTTGAATTGAAATTAGACCATCTCTGTCTCGTGATTTAATCACTTTACCGCGGCGGTAAATATCACGGTCAAGAATATCGCCTTTACGTAATTTTTTTTGCCAACCAGGTGGTAAATCGCCACCATTATCAAGTTTCTTTTCTAGGCCAGGTGGCAGGCTTTTACCTTTGTCCTTATCCTTGTCTTTATCTTTCGCAAGTGCGCCAGCCGTCACTAAGCTCAAACCTATTACTGCAACTGTTAACAATGCTTTCATACGAGTGCTCCTTTTGTTAGTTCCAATTAAGCGTAGCAAGTTTTTCTGAACTGGGTATGAAACAGCTAAAAAAAGCCGCTAAGCGGCTTTTGACAGGATTAACGATGGCGAGTAACGATTGATAAAATCTCTCGCGTATCGTGTACTAGATGAATAAGGCGGTCATCGATTTCGATGGCAATAATCCCATTTCGGTCGCGACGTTTAATCACTCGCCCATGACGATATATATCACGGTCAAGAATATCACCATGGTGATAACGCTTATACCAACCTGGTGGTAAGCCACCACCATGCCCTACTTTTTTGTATAAACCAGGTGGTAAATCACGGTAGCTGTAACGGTCGTATCTATCGTAACGATCATGTCTGTCATGATGGTGATGTTTGTGGTGTTTTTTATGCTTTTTATGCTTTTTACGTTCGTGCTTATGTTCATATCTATCATGGTCACGATCATGTTTCGCGTTTGCTTCCATAGGCATCAAACTCAAACCTAAAATGGCAACTGAGATAGTAAGTAATTTATTCATAATAGAGACCCTCAACGTTTGCTCTTGATAAAAAGCCTAACGTTTTAGCCTGAATCATAGATGAAGGGTTACAATTTAAAAACGTAACTGCTTACATATCAACACATTAGAAAGCCAATCTTTACATTTCTTTAAACTTCTTTGGCACTATTTACGAAAACCCGCGTTAAAGAAGAAAAAGTAGCTAATGTCACGCACAGAAATGGTACTGGCGGCAGTAGCTTATTTTGGTTAGTTGCAGTACTGGCAGGTTTTGCCGTACATCGCCGTAGCGCATAACAGACAAAGTTATTAATCGCGAAAGCTTTTACCCATCCTAAAAAGCAGTTACCCTTTGGTTTTTGTTGTACCTAACCAAAGGGTTTTCATGAAGTTGTCGATACTCTCAGTGCTTGTGAGCACCTCATTATTTAACCATCAAGCTTTCGCTAATAATGAGCTAGAACATATTACAACAACCGCCTCGCGCAGCGAAGTGTTGGCAGATCCATTGCCAGTTGTGGTCAGCAGTATTTCACAAAAGCAACTAGCCCTAATCGCTCCTACCCATATTGAACAAGCCCTTAAGCAAGTGGCCGGTGCTAATCTTCAACACGGTAACGGCCAAGAGTATTTACCCGCTCTACGTTCGCCTGTACTTTCTGGTGCTGGTGCCTGCGGTGGCTTACTTACCGCTGAAGATGGTATTCCACTTCGCGCAGCTGGTTTTTGCAACATCAATGAATTATTCGAAGCCCACACAGAAATGGCTGAACGTATCGAAGTACTGAAAGGCCCGGGCTCTGCCCTTTATGGTTCAAATGCAGTGCATGGTGTAGTCAACGTGATCACGCCAGATACGACCTATGACCACAACCAACTTGGTTTTGATTATGGCTCGTTTGGCTACACTCGCTACAAACTTGGTACGGGGCGTGACTTTGGCCAGCAAGGTTTAGGCATTAATGCCACGCTCACCCGAGATACCGGTTATCGTGATGACGAAAGTGTTGATCAAGAAAAACTTTCGCTACGCCACCGTTTTGATGGCGAAAAATTAAGTGTAAGTACAGGCCTGACTTACACCCATTTAGATCAGCAAACAGCTGGCTACATCGAGGGCTTTGAAAGCTATAAGGATGAGCAAATAGCTCAGTCTAATTTTAATCCTGATGCATTTCGTAAAGCTCGCTCTTTGCGTGTTTGGTCAAAGCTAAACTGGACACAAGATGAGGCTAACAGCTTTACCCTAACGCCTTATATCCGCGATCAAAACATGACCTTCTTTAAGCACTTTTTACCGGGTACTCCCCTTGAAGAAAATGCTCAGCAAGGTGTTGGCCTACAAACAAGCTGGCAGCATAAGTTAACAGGTTCTAGCCTGTTAACTGTTGGCTTTGATGGTGAGCTTACGGATGCTGATTTTTTACAATATCAAGATAGCCCAACTGAAGGCTCAGCATTTTTAGTCGCCACCGTGCCACAAGGCAAACATTATGATTATCAAGTAACAAGCACCCTATTAGCACCGTTTGTGAATCTTGATTGGCAACTTGATGAGTTACTTATAAGCCTTGGTGGCCGATACGAGCGTATGCGATATGACTACAACAACCATATGTTGGCTGGTCGTACAAAAGAAGATGGCACAGAATGCGCAATGGGTGGATGTCGCTATTCTCGACCAGAAAGCGGTGTAAATCGCTTTACCAACTTTTCGCCTAAGCTTGGTTTAAGCTATCAATATGCTGAAAACCAGTTTATCTACGCCAATGCTTCAGAAGGTTATCGAGCACCGCAAGCGGCAGAGCTTTATCAGTTACAGCGTGAACAAAATGTCGCAGATCTAAAATCTGAAACAGCTAAAAACCTAGAGCTTGGTTTAAAAGGTCAACAAGCACAGTTGCATTATGTAGTTAGCTTTTATGCAATGAATAAAAAGAACGTAATTTTCCGCGACAGTGATTTTTATTACGTCAATGATGGCCAAACCCAGCACCGTGGTGTTGAGCTTGAGTTAGCTTATGCCATTACGCCAAGTCTATCTATGCAGTTAGCCGCGAGCCACGCCAAACATACATACAGTTATGACCAATTACTCAGCGGGATTAATATCAATGGTAATCTCATAGATACTGCTCCACGTAACATCGCGAACTTGCAGCTACTTTGGCAAGCAAACGACATGACGCGTGTTGGTCTTGAGCTACATACCACCAGCAGCTACTTTACTGACCCTGAAAACCAGCATAGTTACCAAGGCCACTCATTAGTAAATTTACGAGCAGCGTGGCAGCTATCAGCTAACCTTAGTGTGACGGCACGAATAAACAATTTAACTGACGAGCGTTATGCAGAGCGCGCTGACTACACCACATTTAGTGGCGACCGCTACTTTCCGGGTAGACCGCGCAACGCCATGTTATCAGCAAGTTATCAGTTTTAAGTAACCGCATTATTTGGTGAGCTATCTCATAGTTCACCCACGCTGTTTAGTGTTTTGGTATGATAAATGTACCTATTGCTATAGTTCCTAAACAGCGTGTCATCTTCTCAAAATCTAATTCGTAACCTTCTTTTAGTGCTGGGCATTTTTCTTATTGCAGCTAGTTTACGTGCCCCTATCACTGGTATTGCACCGGTACTTGAACAGATCATTGAACAATTTAAGTTAAATGCATCACAAGCCGGCATGTTGACGACTTTACCTTTAATTGCATTTGCTGTTGCTTCACCTATGGCTGCAAGCCTTGCTAAAAAATGCGGCCTTGAAGTATCACTGTTTATTGCCCTGGTACTCATAGGCATAGGGGTTGTGTCTCGTGTTATTGATTCTGCCACCGTACTATTTATTGGTACCGCTGTAATTGGTGTCGGTATCGCGATTGGCAATGTGTTATTACCAAGCTTAATAAAACGTGACTTTCCACACAAAGTCGCTGTGATGACGTCTAGTTATGTTTTAGCGATGGGCATATTTGGTGGCAGCTATTCAGCACTCATCATTCCGCTGGCTGAGTATAAAGAACTTGGTTGGCAATTGGCGCTTGCCAGTTATGCCTTATTGGTTGTGCTGGCTATTGTTGTGTGGTTACCACAACTTAAGCAACATACCATGCCAAAACAGGCACATGTGTCGAACAATACACAAAGCAAAATTTGGCACTCTGCACTTGCTTGGCAAATTACGTTATTGCTTGGCTTTAACTCATTTTTCACTTATATCATGCTAGGTTGGCTACCCAGCATTTTAATAGAAGGCGGCCATAGTGCGCAGCACGCGGGTGCTTTGCAAGGCGCCTTTCAAGTAGCCTCAGCGCTACCAGGTATTGTGCTTATTCCACTACTTGCCAAATTAAAAGATCAACGCATCTTAACCCTAAGCTTGGCATTACTTGGCGCGCTTTGTTCTGTTGGATTATTAGTTGCGCCTAGTTTTGCTATGCTTTGGTCAGTCACCTTAGGGTTTTGCTCAGGTGCCTGCTTTATCTTAGGCTTATCATTTGTAAGCCTGCGTACTCATGACTCAATGCAAGCTGCGGCGTTATCGGGTATGGCGCAATGTATCGGGTATTTATTGGCTGCAACAGGCCCTATTATTGCGGGCGCCTTACATAGTTATTTTAATAACTGGGCAGGAGCACTTTGGCTGTGTATTGCATCTAGCCTGTTGTGTGCTTTATTTGGTTATTTAAGTGGCCGAAATATCACCATCGGCCAGCAATAAATATGAAACCACAGCTATTTAGGTGCGGTTTCAAAGGCACTCATATTACTAAGGCTATCTAGCCAAGGTTTATGTGAGCGATACCAAATATGCGCTTTAGGGATAAGTTCATCAGCTTGCTCTACGGCGCCAATACGTAAGCCATAAATACGCTCACCTGCACCTACAGAAGTCGCGTATAAGGCCGTACCACAGTTACCACAAAACCCTTGCGCACGCTGGTTACCACTTTCGGCAACTTTTATATACTCTTTTGGCTCAGCACCTGTAAAGGTAACCCCACCTGGCACAGACACCACAACCGTACGAAAAGGCGCACCCGAGATAATTTGGCAGTCAGTGCAGTGACAGTTAATCACTTTATTTTCATCCACTTCTGCGTGGTAAGTTACCTCACCACAATGACAACGACCGGTAACCTTCATATTAAACTCCTTGTTGAGGTGGCTGCTCTTTTACTGGATAGTGATTGGCATGTTTTAAGCTTTGTAAATCATTAAAACGTACTCCATGCTGGGCCATAATAAGGCGTATTTTTTTGCTAATCAATTGCCTAATGTAAAAGGGCTGGTTCGGCACAAAATGATGGATTGTATGGGTTCGGCCGAAATCAAAACAAAATAACTGAAACGGTAAAAACCAACGGCTGGTGATCACATGCGTTTGCTCAAGCAAGTTATTTACACCGCCATAATAATGCATTGAAGATGTCACTAAGTTAAGAGACGTTGAGCGAATGATATTAGGCACAATAAGTACCACCATTAAAAACTCAGCTCCCGCCAGTAACTCAGCTCCCCACGGCGGCAATGTAAACGGCTGCACAAACTGCACAGCATAATAAGCAATTACCCCATAAAGAATCGCAAAATACGCGGTTGCAATCGGAAAGCCCGCATTAAACACGCTTAAAAACTTAAAACCACTAATTTCTTTATTAAATCGCTTGGTATTGATTAATAAACCTAGCAGACCATCAGTAATGACCAAGGCTCTTAAAAATGGCGATTTAATGCCATTGCCCACTAAACGCTCTTCTAAATCTTGTGAGGTGCCGGATACTTTATGGTGATGTAAATGAATCTTTCTGCGATACCAAGGATTAACCGTATTGGGCCGCATAAGCCACACGGTTAACATCATAAAGTTATGTATGAAAGGGTGATTACTAAAATACTGCTTATGGATAAGGTCATGCTCAAGCTCATGCGATACCGAGGTAATAAAGGCAGCCAGAATGATGCAAAGCCACGAGGGAATAATCGCTAAGTAATAAAGTGTCGCAACACCGATTAGTGAAAACAACGACGCCAGCAGAATAATCATCGCAATGGCGTTTTGCTGGTTAAGAATAGGGTAATGCGATCTAAGCGATTGCTCTTCGGCCTTAATGGCTGTAACAATCGCCTTTATGTTTTGCTTTGCGGTTAATTCTGACATCACAAGCTTTGCTAACTGTTTGATGTCAAAATCATACAGTAATTACCTACTGCTCTCGAGAAAATTGCGTTAAAAATGGAATTACATCATTTGCTGGCAATGGTTTAGAAAAGTAATAGCCTTGTATATAGTCACAACCGGCTTCGGTTAGCACAGCCAATTGCTCGCGCTCTTCAACTCCTTCAGCAACGACTTTAATACCCAAAACACGACTCATTTGAATAATCGATTTAACCAGCGCTTCATCGCCTAAATCAACATGCACTTCATCAATAAATGACTTATCTAGTTTTAGTACATCAACTGGGAAGCGGCGTAAATAACTAAGAGACGAATAACCCGTACCAAAATCATCTAGCGAAATTAAACATCCAGCTTGCTTCAACTGCTTTAACACATCGAGATGGTTGGTATTTTCTGGCGCTAAAACACTCTCAGTTAATTCAAATGAAATTTGAGATGGTTTAACCCCTTGCCCTTTAATAATCTCAAGCCATGCATTACGTTCAGGGTTAAACTCAGTAAATTCAAATAAAGAACGGTTCACATTAAAAACAAAGTTTTCATAACCTTGTGCTTCTAACACCTTTATTTGCTGGCAGGTTTTAATCAATACAAGTTCACCGAGGGGAATAATCACCCGCGACTCTTCTGCTAACGGAATAAACTCAGCAGGTGATACCCATTGCCCTTGGTTGTTCCATCGCACTAAACTTTCGAATTTAGCGACCGTATTATTTTCAATATCAATAATAGGTTGAAAATACACTTCTATGTCGTTGTTCTTTACGGCTTGTGTAAGCTGCTCAACCAGTAAGTTGTGCTTTTTAACCTTGTTATCCATCTCTTTGCTGAAAAACAGATATTCATCGCCTGTTTGTTTTGCATTCAAGGTAGCAAGCTCAGCTTGGCGAACTAAACGACGAGCAATTCTTTCGATTTTTTCTTGTGAGCTAGCAGCGCTAGTTTGCTCAAATTGACTAATACCCAGCGTAACTGACACCTGCTGACTAATGCCGCCAATAGAAACGGGCTCAACAAGTAACGCGGTAATTTGTTTACAAACATGCTCAAGTTCACTGACATGCTGATAAGTTTGTAAAATAGCAAAACTATCACCATCGATCCGCGAAAAAGCAGATTCTTTAAAGCTTTCATCGAGGCGTTCTGCAAGCTCGCATAAAACCTTATCCCCAAAGGTTAAACCGTAAACGGTGTTGATATCTTGAAACTTATCAACATCAAAGTAGATAACGGCTAAGTTAGTATTCTCATCATCTTGATAAGACAAAGATGATAGCAACTGGCATAAGTACTCTTTGAAGTAAAAACGATTGGTCAAACCGGTGAGTTGATCGTGGTTTGCATGAAAATAAATTTTCTGCTCAGCTTCTTTTTTCTCAGTGATATCCAAAATAAACGCCACATAGCAATCTTCACCATTATTTTGCATTTTGGTTATCGATAAAAATTGCGTGTACAACTTACCTTGTTTGGTTTTGTTGGTGATTTCACCAGACCACTTTCCCTCAGTATTAATTTGGTGCCACATTGCTTTATAAAAATGCGGGTCATACTTGTTTGAGCTTAAAATTTTTGGATTTTGCCCTAAGACTTCATCCAACGAATAACCCGTCATTTTAGTAAATGCGGTATTCGCGTAGGTAATATGTACATTGTGGTCGCAAATAAAAATCGCTTCGTGGCTTTGTTCTATAAGTTGATTTGCAAAATCTAATTTAGCAATAAAACGGTCTTTTTCGATTTCACGCTGGATAAGACCAGTAAATAACGAGAAAAAAGACTCAATTTGCATCGCATCATTTATTTCATGCTGAAATAGCGCGACAAGAATGGTATCGGTTTTACCCGATATACTTTGTAAAGGCACACCCACATAGGCTTCAATACCCATATCGACAAGTAGCTGATCATCTGGGAATAACTGCTGAACACCAGAGCTGAAACTAGAGATACTGCCACAGCTGACATTGTTACAAGGCGTACAGCGGATATCGTAGCTGATGTTTTCAACAATTTCGTCATGCGCACACAAAGCTATAGTCGTTGCATGCAAAGTTGACTCATCGACTTGAGCTAAAAAAACATGAGAAGCACCAAGCACTTCTGATAAAGACAGGCATATTGCATTATAAAAGTTCTCACTTTTAAGATTTGAAATGCTTTCAACAATACGCTTTAAGTCGTATGTACCCACGCTATGCTACCCTACCGATATTGTGTACTAAGTGATTGAGTTCACTTATAGTTCAGACCGCAGATTGTATTATAAGATGTATTCAAACACCATCGTACTCTAGTCTTAAATGATTAGTTTTCAATCAAATAAGCACACATTTTTCAAGGTTATTTGTAGATTAAGCATAGTTTAACTTGACCGCTTATAAATAGAACAAAAGTTGCTTTAATAGAGGCTGAAGTGGTACTTAGATTTGAGTTATAGGCGCTAGGCTCTGGGTGCTAGGCAAAATGCCCCCTTGGGGCTGAGGGGTGTTTCAAAACCCAACAACCGCACCGCTCGGCAAAATGATCTGACTCCATAAAAGTAGACACCTTTTTGGAGTCAGTAATCATGAAAGTAAAACCATATCGTAAACATTCACTCGAATTTAAAGTAAAAGATCCACCTTCTAAAGAAGGTGGCTTTGCATTAGCCCCCTAGAAGGGGGCGTTGTTTACTGCAGTGTTAACTGCGCCTGCTCTTGCACCTCTTCCTTTTCTTGGTGCCTGACAT
>NZ_JBECOT010000035.1:0-44863 GCF_040104395.1 Pseudoalteromonas sp. BZA4 | reverse complement strand
ACAATCGCCAACTGGTTGAAGCGATGATCAAAGTGAAGGCGCTAAATAAGATCAACACCCTTGGTCTGCCTAAATATCAGTAAGTTAAGTGAGTTTATTAGAGAGCTGCATTTGATCAACAAGGCCACCTTGAAAGCATTCTGACTATTGTAATTTCATTACTTAGAGATAAGACTTTATACTCATGGCCGATAAAATTACCACCAATTTCAGTGCCAATTACCTAATAACAGCACACTAATCACCCTCTATTCTTAGAGGGCAATCCGCTATCAATAGAGATAGCAAGCTTATTCAAATCAACACCATCCATTTTCTGTAAGTTATGCTGCCATCGAGCAAACCTTTCAAGTAAAATATCACGTTGCTCACTCAGTCTATCATTCTCTGAGCTAAGCCTCTCATTTTCTCTCTCAAGCTTTTCAACTTGTTTTATGAGTTCAGCTATCGTTGCATCATCACTATCCAGTTTTTCAAGAAGATGGGTTAGCTTGTTTGAGCTTTCGAATAGCAACTTAGCTTCATCAATGGCAGCAGATTTTTTATTTCGTAATTCTGTTTTTTTCAAATCAAAAGCATGCTTTATCTCATCATGCTTTGTGAAAGTGTGCCGTGATGGGGGGCGTTTTAAGCCCAATTCTGATTGAAGTTTGTCAGAAAGAAGCTCATAAGTAAGTTTACCACTCCAACCATCGATAATCTCTAGAATCATTTCTTTGTTGTCTGTTACAAAAGCCATGATTACTCCTCCATATCAGCTAACGCTAAAGCGGTAAGATCAAACGTTGGGATAACACTCTGCTCGTCAATATTAAGTGAGCGCTTAACTGGTGAAGGATCTAACTTATCGGGAATTCTGATGGGTGTACCCTCAGGTCTGTTTGGATCTTCCATCATAGCAATAATGGTTTTAATCTTTGATAACCTAAAGCCTGTGGCAGTTACCCAACGATCAGCACCGAAAACTTTATCTCCAGCTTTAACGATTGCATCCTCTAGCTGCTCCTTATTAAGCTTCTCAAGGTTTTTAAGCTCTTCAAGAGTGTTTGGCAGCCCCTTAAGGCATTCATGGTCGCTACAGACCGCACAATCGCCATTTTTAACACACGGGCTTTCTGCATAATTGTGAACGCAATAGCCTAACCCTGTGAACTGAGCGACACCTGAGCGATTAATTCCGAGAGATTTAAGAGAGACTGGTAAGCCTAAATCATGCAACACGATTGCCGGAGGTGGCGACTCTGATGTGTATGGCGATAAAAACTGATTGGCTTGAGCAACCGTCATAACACCTTCACTCTTAACTACATTCCCAATTCGCTTTGTTAAACGAGATTTTTGCTCTTGAGTTCTTCCATCATAGGCCTTATTTTGTTCAATATCAGCGCGCCCAGACCACTTAGCAATAAGCCAGTCCTCTTCACCTGCGAGCTTTAACTTTGTATTAAGCCAGTGTCTAAACTGATGTGTTGTTAATTTTAATTTAGAACCATCTTCATCTTTAATTCCTAACTCAACAAAAATAGATTCGATTGAATCTTCAGATGCATCTCTATCAGATCCTAAAGCATCACTTATTGCACCATGCCCTGTGAGTAGCCACGAAAAAGGTTTTACATTAAACTCTCTATGAAACTCATTTTCTCTAACCAGAGTAATACAGTCCCAAAGCTTAACGTCACCATAGTTAGGAAAATCGCTTGTTTTATATTGCTGATCTACTACGGCTCTCAAGTCATTGTACGAGGGAAATTTGATCTTAATGCCGAGATGCTTTTTACTATATCTATTAACAACATCATTGTTAGGTAGAATGCTAGCATTAGTGCATAGTTCTTTTTTCCAATTTGCAACACCATTTAAATTACTAATTAGTTTCTTTAGCCAAGCGACATTTGTGCCATATGTTACCCAAGTTATGTCGGCTCCTCTCGAGGATTTTCCTGTTTTAAACCCCATAGCATGAGCGAATTGATCATAAGTTAAAGGCTTATCATGTGAGAAATCGTTTGGTGTAATACATTTACTGTGTTTCATGAATAATTTAGGCTTTTCATAAGCAAAGCGAGCTGCATACCTAGCCGGAGCGGATATATCTATTAATCTTTCAAATGCCTGCCTTACAACATCTTCCATTAACTTCGGTATCCACTTTCGTACAGGGTCACCGCCTTTAGCTGGATTCCACATCAGATACCAACGCCCTTTATCACTTTTCTGTAGTGAGTTTATTGTTAAGCCACTTAGTTCTTCGTTTCGGCTTGGCTGGCACATCAACATTACACATAAACTGCTAAAGTATTTTTGCTTTAAAGTCTTAGCTTTATAAAAAGCATCTGCGACCTGAAACATTTGATAATCAGAAGGACATTTATCTTCCTCTGTCTGACGACTCACTTTATCAAGTTTAATTTTTGAGTCGGACGGACGAGGGAAAGGATTTGACCACTCTTGTAAATCTAGTTTGAATCGCTTGTCCTTAATAAACTTCAATATTTTTTCAAATGACAGGCCAATATTGCGCTTGCCTCCAGCACTCAATCCGCTGTTCTTAATCTGCTCTTCCACACGATTAATTACCGTGTTATTGAGGTACATAATATCAATGGCGACTCTACCATTTTGAGTCGCATTTTCTTCTAATGCATTGTGAAGCCATACCAATGAAGAGGCCCACATAACTGAGTCTTTGTGATTGAGCGACTGTTGGTATCGTACATAGGCTTTGGCAAAGTCAGCAAATGGCTGCTTAAATGGTGTATATTTCGAATGATTTTCGCTGTTACCAAATACGATGGTTAATTTCTTTCCTCTTGCTGTATTCCAAGACCACTTATCACATTCCCATCCCTTTTGAATTCCGCTAGGGCTTTCAAACTCATGATCATCAAAAAGCGTTAACTTATTCTTCGAAAACTCAATAAAATCATTGTAATTTTTTTGTAATTCAAGCTTGTGTTTAGGTGTAAATATCAATACATCAGACATTTAACGCTCCCTCTTTTTCCAACTCTTGTTTTCTAGCTTCACACTTTCTGATCACAACTTTGATCGCATCAATGCTGCGATTATGGCCTTGTAACACAAATTCACTTGCGCCCATTTTACGCTTTCGATCACGCTCCATCGTGACATTATTAAGTACTTCAATGTGTGGTGCATTTACCCATGGTTGAAATTTATTGCATGTATAGCAATGAATTGTCCCGTTCGCACAAAAGCCATACTTACCGCAGTTTCCTACCGTTCCACCCTCATCTGAAATTACTCGGCTTCTAGGATCATTCGCGCGGATTGCGTCTTTTTCACTATCGATCAGAGTTCCAGAAAACGCTTGTGCTAAAGGTGTTAAATTGGGTTCTAATGCTTCATCGATTCGATCTGCCATTTCTTCATTAAATTCTGTATATACAGTTACATGCTGAGTATCTTCATGACCTAACTCTTCAGCAATAATATGAGCACTTGCACCTAGCATTGCCATGTTTGTTGCATGAGTATAACGAAATCGCCTTGCGTTTATATGTAAGTCCCCAAAGGCTCCATTCATTTTAATACGTGAAGTTTTAAGAGGGCATAACCTTGCAATGTTTTGGATAAGCTTGCCAGCTCCACTCTTTGTAAGACATAACAAGTCTGGAGTTTTTGACTGAACATTTAGAAAATCTTCAAATTGATTCAACCCTTCAATTTCATTTTCATTTAAAAAAATTGGGATAGTCTTCTTTCGTGAATCAGACAACTTAATACCAAAATGATTTTCGATGAACGAAATACTACTTTCTGACTGGGCTTTTAATACTAGATATAAGTCTTCATTAATGTCATCTTTGACCTGAAATGATTCTCTAAAACTCGCTTTATGTTTTTTAGCATGTGGAATTTTTAGATCGAAGCAACTCATTGCATCTTGTTCTCGCTCAATCAAATCCTCATGATACATATAACGTAATTGTACAGGCCTAGCCCCTGTATATTGCAGCGCAATCAAAAAAGAGTAGCCTTTCAAAGATATAAGTTCCGATGTAAATGCATCAACATACCAGTTAATAAACGCAGTTTGCTCATCAAAAGAGTACGCCCCACTATAAGGGCAACCGATTGCGACCGCTTTTCCTTTTTCTGCCCCTTTTAACTTTATAGAACTGAGCAGTTGAACCGCTTTTTTATCTACCCCCGGTATCCCTCTGTCATGCCAGTCCAATATAAAAGCTCGTATCTGTCCTAATTGCCATTCGTGGCTTTTATCCAATGTAGCTCTAAAGTTGATTATATGCTCTTCATTAATGACATCTGAAACCCCACTTATAGCAAATAAATGCCTTATATTTACGTAAATAGATTGAACATAACCTGCTGACAATTCAGACACATAATTTGCAAGAGCAATTCGAAAGTTATTTATAAACGAAGAGTTCAACTTTAAAGGTGTTAGTAATTTAAAGTTTATTTGTAAGTCTGAATTTAATCTCCAAACATCCTGATAAACATCAAACTCATAGTTACTTTTAGTTAAGCGAATGTCACTTTGACGGTTTTTGATTGCCGCATTAGCTCTTTTCATTTTATCCCTTATAATTAGTTATTATGGCTTTATGTCGCAAATTTTTATGCGTCTTTTTTCGTAACTGGCTTGCTTTCTTTCTAGATGTTCTTTTTAAGTAAAAACGGCCTGATTTCAATGATGAGTGCCCATTTAACTCCGCTCGAATTTCGAGCTCTCGTTGTTCAGAAATTAAATTTTCATGCGAGTACAGCTTCGCTTCCTCATGTAGGCCGGCCTCCTTTAATCTCTTTACTTCTGCACGAACAATCTGTCTTTCTTTATCAATACAATGAGATAGTTGATCATTGAAAAAATGCCGAAACAGGTGTGGAGTAATTCCCCAGAACCGCTCTGGATTGATGCTCTTTATACGGTTGAAAATATCATTTATTGTCTGTTGAATAATTGGTTGACCTGACTCATAGTGCCCAGCCTTACCTTTGTGTGATACAAAAATGAAAGGGTGGGCTTTGGCTGTCTTTGTCTTAGACCGATATGATCTGATATAAATATTTAATAAATCCCTTAACTCTTTTGAAATTTCGATAGTCCGACCAAGTGTTTTCGCTGTTGGCTCCTTTAACCTTGGATCATCCTTACTATCATGTCTCCTAACGACCGAAAGTGTGGGAGTTTTAATGTCTGTACCTATATCACTAATCCGAAGTGCTAACAATTCAGAGCATCTCAAACCTGTCTCATATAAGACTTGGACAATTAAATAATTTCTAAGTTGAATCGTAGAGTTTTTGAATGGGTTGTGCTTTGAATTAGGCTTAGATACTTCAACAAAATCTTCAAATGCATCATCGGGAATACCTGATTTGTCTAGAGGCACACTCTTCAATCGACCGTCTGACATATTCTTCTTAAAATCAGCTTTCATTTTATCTAATGCATCGAATAGTTCTGTAGCAGTTGCTTTATTCTTAAGTCTCTCTTTACCAATAAAGGTTAAGAATTCTGCAATGTGGGCAATTCGAGCAATGTACTGAGGTTTTTTTATCGTTGGCTTTTCTTGCGATTTGGAAAGATAGAATTGGCCCAGATCAACAATATTACTTACAGGTTTTATTTTGAGCGCTTTAGCTTGATAGGTGCAATGCTCTTTTATTTTATTCAAATCGTTACTATTAGGTATCTTGCCATTATATATTTCGTCAAGAAGATCTCTATCGTTGATTTTCTCCCATAACCTGAGGTGTTTAATATTTTTCAAATATTGCACTATTGATGTTACTGCCTTATTCATTCGTAATTTTTGAGTAACAAAATGAGTAACCCAAAAATCAGGAACACCATCATCACCTAACAAAAATGCATAACGTTCACCACTTTTAAATTTTTTCACTACGATACGCATAAGCACCAACTAATCAACATTTTAATTTGTTATAAAGTAATATACACAGCAAAAAATATTTTTCAACATTATTTTTAGTTAAAAAAAAGAGAGCCGCTATTTAGCGGCTCTCCTATACATTTTTCAACATTTTCAACTTTGTCTTAGGTCAGAACGGAATATCGTCATCAAAGTCGATTGGTGGTTCCATTGGGTTTGATGCGCCGCCTTGTGGTGCATTTTGTGGTTTAGGAGCAAAACCGCCTTGTTGAGGTGCGCTGCTTTGCTGCTGACCATAACCGCCACCATACTGGTTATTACTTTGTTGTTGTGGTGCAGATTGCTGTTGTGGACGCTGTTGCTGCTGTGCTGGCGCAGACTGTTGCTGTGGAGCATAGCTATTATTACTTTGTGATTGCTGTGCACCACCGCCGTAACCGCCACCTTGTTGTTGACCACCTTGGTAACCGCCTTGTGATTGACCACCTTGATAGCCACCACCTTGCTGCTCACCACGACCGCCTAACATTTGCATTTGACCGCCCATGTCTACCACGATTTCTGTGGTGTATTTTTCTTGGCCTGATTGATCAGTCCATTTACGCGTTTGTAAACGACCTTCAATGTACACTTGTGAACCTTTACGAAGGTACTCACCAGCAACTTCTGCTAGTTTGCCAAATAACACGACACGGTGCCATTCAGTACGCTCTTGCATTTGCCCTGTGTTTTTATCTTTCCAGCTATCTGTCGTAGCAATGCTGATATTCGCTACGCCATTGCCATTAGGCATATAACGTACTTCTGGATCTTGGCCTAAATTACCAACCAAGATAACTTTGTTCACACCGCGTGCCATGGAACTTCTCCTATAAAACGTTAGATTAAACCAGCCACTTTGCGTGCTTGGTCTAGGTCAAATTCTTTATCATTAATCTTTAAATAGCTGCGATTTTCATCACAGACAACCGTTGCTTCAATTACGCCCGGTAAAGCAACAAGACGAGAAGCAAGCGCTTGTGCCTGCTGCTCTGAACTTAATTCAGTCATTAAGCTAATTATTTTACTTCTTGGTGGGACTTGCATATTCCAAGCAAGGATAAGCCATATTACCCCAACAAGTGCCGCCGCCGCAAACACTGCTTGCGCACTTAATGCTTGAGCAACGTAACCCCCTAATAAACCACCTAAAAAGGCACCAAAAAACTGCGTAGATGAAAATACCCCCATCGCAGAACCTTTCTGGTTTGCAGGGGCAATACGCGAAACAAGTGCAGGCATGGTTGCTTCTAAAAAGTTAAAAGCAATAAAGTAAACCAACATACAAATACCGATGCCAATCACCGAATCAACCCATAACGACATCGCGAGCATGCTTAAAACAAGCAGTGCGATTGAGCCAATAAAGGCTTGTTTTTCTTTTTCTTTACGAATAGCCACAATCATCATTGGTGCCATCAAGAAAAACGCTAAAAACAGTACAGGGATATATAAATACCAATGGTGGTCTGCGACTAAGCCATCTTTTATTAGCTGGCCCGGTAAGGCTACAAATACGGTAGTTAATGTAAGATGAAGCAGCATCACGCCAAAATCAAGGCGTGCTAATTGTGGATGTTTAATTAGTTGCTTAATATCATCAAGGGTAGCAAGTGTGTCACCTTTTGGCGCCTTATTGACAGCATTTGGCACTAAAAACAACACAATTAAAATACCTAAAATGGCCAGTCCTGCAGTAAGCCAAAATACTCCAGCAACTCCCCACGATGCAGCAACAATTGGCCCTAGTAGCATAGCAATGGCAAAGCTCATACCAATACACATACCAATAACGGCCATAACTTTCGGACGCTGTTCATCACGGCTTAAATCAGAAGCAAGCGCCAATAAGGCACTGGCAATTGCCCCCATGCCTTGTAGTGCACGCCCTAGCGTAACCATTTGCACAGACTCAGCGGTTGCAGCAATAACAGAGCCAAGTGCAAACACACAAAGGCCACCAATAATCACTTTTTTACGACCAATTTTATCAGACAACCAACCCATAGGGATTTGCAGCACGGCTTGCGTTAAACCATAAGCACCAATAGCAAAGCCAATCCAAAGCGGCGAAAACCCTTCTAATTGCTGACCATAGATAGCCAATACTGGCATCAGCATAAATAGGCCAAGCATACGGAATGCAAAGACGCTCGCCAACGAAACGGCAGCGCGTTTTTCTCGAGAGTTGAGTGAAGATGCTGTCATGAATTACTTATCTTGCTGTCTATTAAAATTTGAGCGTGGATTCTACCACAAGCGAAAACTAAATAATCACCTGTAAGTGATGATTTTTTCTTTGATCAAGGATTAATCTTATCGCGTATTATGAGATACTGAAAAAATAATTAGGTAATAAAACGAGATAGCATGGAAAACATTGAAGTCCGAGGCGCCCGTACGCACAATTTAAAAGACATCAGCCTAACCATTCCCCGTGATAAGCTGATAGTTATCACTGGCCTATCTGGTTCAGGGAAATCATCTTTAGCGTTTGATACTTTGTATGCAGAAGGGCAACGTCGTTATGTTGAATCACTGTCAGCGTATGCAAGACAGTTCTTATCGCTAATGGAAAAACCCGATGTTGATCACATCGAAGGTTTATCGCCAGCTATCTCTATTGAGCAGAAATCAACGTCGCATAACCCGCGTTCAACGGTCGGTACTATTACCGAGATTTACGATTACCTACGTTTATTATTTGCCCGTGTAGGTGAGCCTCGCTGCCCTACTCACGATTTACCTCTTGCCGCACAAACTATCAGCCAAATGGTCGACACGGTTTTAGCTCTACCAGAAGGTAGTAAGCTAATGCTATTAGCGCCAGTAGTAAAAGATCGTAAAGGTGAGCACGTTAAGCTGCTTGAGCAACTCGCAAGCCAAGGCTTCATTCGCGCCCGTATCGATGGCGAAGTCTGTGACTTATCAGATCCACCAACTCTTGAGCTTCATAAAAAGCATACTATCGAGGTCGTTGTTGACCGCTTTAAAGTTAAAGATGGCCAACAACAGCGTTTAGCTGAATCATTCGAAACAGCCCTTGAGCTATCAGGTGGTATTGCCCATGTAGCGGCAATGGACGATTCACTCAGCGAAGACATGCTGTTTTCTGCTAATTTTGCCTGCCCAACGTGTGGCTATGCCATGAGTGAACTTGAGCCGCGCTTATTCTCGTTCAATAACCCTGCGGGTGCGTGTCAAAGCTGTGATGGTTTAGGTGTGCGTCAGTATTTTGATCCAAACCGTGTTGTGCAAAACCCTGAGCTAAGCTTATCGGGCGGTGCAATCAAAGGCTGGGACAAACGTAGCTTTTATTACTTCCAAATGCTGCAAGCTGTCGCAGAGCATTATAAGTTTGACCTAGAAGTGCCTTTCCAAGAACTTGGTAAAGATGCTCAAAAGGTGATTCTAGAAGGTTCTGGCAAAACTAAAATTGCCTTTAACTATCGTAACGACCGTGGCGACTTAATTACGCGTAACCATGAGTTTGAAGGCGTTTTAAATAATATGAATCGCCGCTACCGTGAAACCGAGTCAAACTCAGTTCGCGAAGAGCTTGCTAAATACCAAACAAGCCAAGCGTGTCCGAGCTGTCATGGCTCTCGATTACGCGAAGAAGCTCGTCACGTATTTATTGGCCAAACAAACCTGCCAGCTATCACCACAATGAGTATTGGTGAAAGCATGGCATTTTTTGATGGTTTGAATCTAACTGGTCAGCGCGCCCAAATTGCCGAAAAAATCCTCAAAGAAATTCGTGACCGTTTATCTTTCTTAATTAATGTAGGCCTTAATTATTTATCACTTGAGCGAAGTGCCGACACCCTGTCGGGTGGTGAAGCGCAGCGTATTCGTTTAGCAAGTCAGATTGGTGCAGGTCTTGTTGGTGTTATGTACGTACTGGATGAGCCTTCAATTGGTTTGCACCAACGCGATAACGACCGCCTACTAAAAACCCTTATTCACTTACGCGATTTAGGTAACACCGTCATTGTGGTTGAGCATGACGAAGATGCTATTCGCGCTGCGGATCATATTATCGATATCGGCCCGGGTGCCGGTGTTCATGGCGGCCATGTTATTGCACAAGGTACCCATGACGATATTCTAGCGAGCAAAGATTCAATCACGGGTCAGTACCTCTCTGGCGAAAAGAAAATTGAAGTACCTGAGGCTCGCCATCAAACTACCGACAAATGGCTTGAGTTATTTGGTGCCACAGGTAACAACTTAAAGAACGTTGATTTACGTATTCCATTTGGCTTAATGACCTGTATCACAGGTGTATCAGGCTCAGGTAAATCGACGCTTATCAACGACACTTTATTTAAGCTGGCTCATACCGAGTTAAATGGCGCAACTACCGCAGAAGCGGCACCTTATAAGTCAATTAAAGGCCTAGATCATTTTGATAAAGTGATTGATATTGACCAAAGCCCGATTGGCCGTACTCCGCGTTCAAACCCTGCAACTTACACTGGCATTTTTACCGGTATTCGAGAGCTATTTGCGGGTACTCAAGAAGCCCGTTCACGTGGCTATAAGGTCGGTCGCTTTAGCTTTAACGTTAAAGGTGGTCGTTGTGAGGCTTGCCAAGGTGATGGCGTGATCAAGGTAGAAATGCACTTTTTACCTGATGTATATGTACCTTGTGATGTATGTAAAGGTCAGCGCTACAACCGTGAAACCCTCGAAGTACAGTACAAAGGTAAAAACATTCACCAAGTACTCGAAATGACCGTAGAAGATGCCCGTGACTACTTTGATAAAATTCCGGCTATTGCACGTAAACTGCAAACATTAATGGATGTAGGCTTGTCGTATATTCGCTTAGGTCAAGCTGCTACTACCCTCTCCGGTGGTGAAGCGCAGCGTGTGAAACTGGCTCGCGAACTTTCAAAACGTGATACCGGTAAAACCTTATATATTCTTGATGAACCAACTACGGGTTTACACTTTGCTGATATTCAGCAATTATTAGTAGTACTTCACCGCTTACGCGATCATGGTAATACCATTGTTGTTATTGAGCATAACCTTGATGTGATCAAAACCGCAGACTGGATTGTCGACTTAGGCCCAGAAGGTGGCTCTGGCGGTGGTGAAATTTTAATTTCTGGTACACCTGAAGACGTTGCCGAGTGTGAGCGTTCACACACAGGAAGGTACTTAAAACCACTACTATAAAAAGGATATTGCGTGCGTAGGTATTTAAAAATTGCAAAATGGCGCGCTAATAAACAGTTTCAACAACAGCAACGTAGCTGGCAGCCTCATAAAACGAGGCTGGTTGAACGATTACAAGCCATTTGGTTTAACTTAAGTACCGCACAAAAGCTCTATCTTTTAGCATTAAGCAGCCTGATTGTTCTGCAATCGGGCTGGTTAAGTGCCACCATCACCATTATTGCGCTTGTTATTGAATTTTGGCCCAAGTTTAACCAACTTTGGCACTCGCTTGCCGGCAAAGCACTAATTTTAATCTTCTATGCCAGTATCGCTAATTTTGTCTTGGCCGGTGCGAGCGGCATAGTTAATGATGTGACTCATGTGTCTTCCAGTCATTTTAACTACACCCATAACTTTGCCACCCTGTTATATTTACCCCCTTGGGCAATGGGAATAACCCTAGGTACTTTATTGTTATTTCAACTTTTTTTACCTTTCTATATCTTTGTTTTATTACTAATAAAGCCATTTGGCTCTGAGCGAATTAAATTTATAAGCCAAAGCTACTCACCTCTATTAACTGCCATCGTGCGCTTTGTTTTAGCATCAGTGGTATTTATTAACCTGATTTCGTTTATCGACGATCAGCCACCTGAAGAAGTGCTCGACAACATGGTTAGCACCTTTTTGGATAGCAAAGTCATTGCCAAAGAATCTGGTGAAGAGCAGCAAATAGCAGTCGAAGAACTCGGTGAAAAGCTTGAGCAACAACTTCCTGAAAGTGAAGAAAGCTCAGCCCCTAACCAAGACGTCAATATAGAAGGTGACAGCGAAACCGCCGAAAACCTTCGTCAGTTTTTAGATACCAAAGGTTACTTTGAGCGTAGCAAACGTTTAATTGCGATGTTTGCTTACAGCTTTGAAGCCGATAGCTATTCACGCTGTTTAAAAGCAGAAAACAGTAAAGCCGTTGAGCTGAATGATTACGAAATAGTGCAAGTAACCCCTGATCACCATGCTGAGTATGGCTATCGATTTGAAGTCATTGCTTGTGACTCGCCAGGCGTTACCCCTGTAGAAAAATAGCGCAGCAATCAATATTACTCGCTTGGCTTACTGATCATCAAAAAGAGCTGGTGCTTGTTGACGCAGCCCACTTGGCCGGTGACGATAGCTTGAGGCTCACTAAAAAATAAAGGCTATGCAATTAAACAGTTGAATGCTGATGAGGAATAACAAGATGGAAAAAACAGACAAAACCGCTGCTGCACTTATCTGTTTGTTTACAGTATTAATCGTGCTGAGTTTTTAATAGATAAAAAAATACCGCTATTAAGCGGTATTTTTATTTCAATAATTTGTGCCAGTTTACGGACAAGGAATAAAACCTACCGCATCGTAGACTGCTTTTAATGTTTTTTCAGCGCGAATACTCGCCTTTTCAGCACCTGACTTCATAATGCTATCAAGTAGTGACTGATCTTCGCGAATTTCTTTAAAGCGCGCTTGGATTGGCTCAATCATATTAACGACCGCTGCTGCAGTGTCTTTTTTCAGGTGACCATACATTTTGTCTTCATATTCAGGCACTAAGTCTTCAATTGAGCGCTTAGTTGCGACTGATAATAAAGTAAGTAGGTTTGATACACCTGGTTTTTCTTCACGATCAAAGTAGATACGAGCTTGCTCGTCTGAATCGGTTACTGCTTTCTTCAGTTTCTTTTCAATCTTCTTCGGCTCATCTAATAACATGATGTAACCGTTTGGATTTTCATCTGATTTAGACATTTTCTTGAGCGGATCTTGTAAGCTCATTACACGCGCGCCAAACTCAGGAATGTAAGGCTCAGGTAGTTTGAACACGTCACCGTATAGGTTGTTAAAACGTGTTGCGATATCACGTGTCAATTCAAGGTGTTGCTTTTGGTCTTCACCCACTGGCACTTGATCTGCTTGATATAACAAGATATCAGCTGCTTGCAGTACAGGGTAAGAGAACAAGCCCACATTCACGTTATTCGCATGCTTAGAAGACTTATCTTTAAACTGCGTCATACGGTTAAGCTCACCCATTTGCGCGTAACAGTTTAACACCCAACTAAGCTGTGCATGTTCTGGCACTTGAGATTGTACGAATAACGCCGCTTTTTCTGGGTCGATACCACATGCAGCATAAAGCGCAATACCGTCCAGCACGCGCGAGCGTAGCTGCTCAGGATCTTGGCGTACAGTAATGGCGTGTAAATCTACTAACATAAAGAAACTCTCGTGGTCTTCCTGTAGCTTAAGCCACTGGTTAATAGCGCCAACATAGTTGCCTATTGTCATACCACCGGTTGGCTGAATGCCACTTAACACTACTGGTTTACTCATGATGTTCCTTTATATTTTTACTAAACTAAAAAGACGAAATTAAAATGCACTTACCTTTGGGTAAGAACGGGTATTATATCTAAGAAATTCTCGCAGAGGT
Organism: Pseudoalteromonas sp. BZA4; assembly: GCF_040104395.1. Taxonomy (NCBI): domain Bacteria; kingdom Pseudomonadati; phylum Pseudomonadota; class Gammaproteobacteria; order Alteromonadales; family Pseudoalteromonadaceae; genus Pseudoalteromonas; species Pseudoalteromonas sp. BZA4. The sequence continues at coordinate 31,291 of NZ_JBECOT010000035.1, read as the reverse complement.
ACTCTGGATTGAAATCAGCGAGGTTTTCACCTTGGTTATAGCCATAACCGAGTGCGACAACGTCAACCTTAGCAGCTTTTGCTGCCAAAATATCACTTTTTGAGTCGCCTATCATAACCGCTTTGGCTGGGCTGACATCTAATTGCTGACAAGCAAATAGTAAAGGCTCAGGTGATGGTTTCTTTGCCATATCATCACCACATACAATCAACTGAAAATGACTAGTCAGTGAAAGCTTATCAAGTAACTTTTCGGTAAAACGACGTGCCTTATTGGTGATCACCACTTTAGGAATACCAGCAAGTGCAGCAAGCCCAGTTTCTACATGTTGATAAAGCGCACTGTAGTCACCTACAACTTGGTCATAGTGCTGATAAAACAAATTAATTGCACGCTCAGCAAGGGCTTCATCTAAATGCTCACTGATTTGCATATCGCCACTTAAACCACGCTTTACAAGTGTTTCTATGCCATTACCTACCCAGCTCTCAACTAGCTTTTGTGTAACAACCGGAAATGCGAGGTCAGTTAGAGTCAGATTCATCGCAATGTATAAATCGTAAACACTGTCGACTAAGGTGCCATCTAAATCGAAAAATGCCGCATCGTATTTCATGACTCAACCTTTGCAAGCTCGCTGCGCATCGCATCAATAACAGCTTTGTAATCTGGTTGATTGAAAATCGCTGAGCCTGAAACAAACATATCAGCGCCCGCTTCTGCAATTTCAGCAATGTTATCAACACCAACGCCACCATCAACTTCTAAACGAATATTGCGACCTGAGTCATCAATAATTTTACGCGCTTGGCGAAGTTTTTCGAGGGTACGAGGAATAAAGCTTTGGCCGCCAAAGCCAGGGTTAACCGACATTAATAGTACTACATCAACTTTATCGAGCACGTGCTCAAGGTAGCTAAGGCTGGTTGCAGGATTAAATACAAGCCCTGCTTGGCAACCACTGTCTTTTATAAGTTGCAAGGTACGGTCAATATGCTCGCTAGCTTCTGGATGAAAGCTAATAATAGAAGCGCCTGCTTCAGCAAAGTCGGGAATTAGGCGATCGACAGGCTTAATCATGAGATGCACATCTATCGGGGCTGTAATACCGTAATCGCGCAGTGCTTTACAAATCATCGGGCCAAAGGTTAGGTTTGGCACATAATGGTTATCCATCACATCAAAATGTACAACATCTGCCCCACTTGCGAGTACACGATCAACATCTTCACCTAAACGGGCAAAGTCAGCTGATAAAATAGAAGGGGCTATTAAATACTTTTGTAATGTTTCCAACATGAGAGATTCCATCATAATTTGCGACTGCAAGAAGAGCGCATAATGTAACCCAATCGACAGCTGATTAAAACACCACAGCTAACTGTTAAAACGCTATTACTCAAGGCTAATCCTTTTAGCTTATTGAATTAATGTAAATTTAATCAAAAATTGAACAATCGTTCTATTCAGCTGCTTTCATAAATGCATTTAAATGAAACAAAATATAAACATAAAATTTACTTTAAAAGACTAATTTTATTAAATTTTTATTTAATTCAGCCGTAATTAAGTTTGTTATTTGAGCAATTGTTATGTATGCTTGTCTAAATAACACAAACAAGGGTTATTCTCATGCGTGCTTTTAAAATAGGGATCTTAATCGCGTCCGCACTTACGGTTGCTGCGTTTGTATCTTTTTCATCTGCTGATGAAGACGACTTTTTAGCAGCGGCGTCTGGCTTCTCATGCAATACGCTTAACGCATCATCATCTTCTGCTCAATGTATGAAAGCAGAACAAGAAACAGGATGGTTTTCTTGGTTAACGGGTGATAGCCGCAGCGCTCAGTTCCATTATCTTGATTTACTTGAGTTATTAACAAGTAGTGAAGAGTCAAAGAAAGTTAGCGGTTTAGGTTCTAAGTTCTAAATCGCATGAACAAATTCATTAGTGCATTACAAAGTGTCTTTGCGGCATTTTTTGGTGTGCAATCAGAAAATAAGCGTCAAGCTGACTTTAAAGAGCATTCGCTCAGTACTATTATCGTCATTGCCCTAGTTTTATTCAGCCTGTTTGTAGCAGCGATTTATTTCACCGTTTCTTTGGTGCTAAATACATAGCCATTAGCTCATTCACTTTATTACGCGACCCACCCTTCGGGCTAATCGTGCGTTTTACCTGAATTTCATCTAGTGATGCTTGGCTGTAAATTTTACGAGTCCACACTGTATCGTGGTTAGAAATAAGTACCGGCGTGTTATTTTCGAATGCAGCCTGCTCAGCTAAATTCGCCAAGTTAGCTTGATCATCTAAATTGAAACCGCCTTTAGCGTAAGAAGTAAATGAAGCTGTTTTACTCAAAGGCACATAAGGTGGATCGCAATACACAACCGCATTATTAGGAATAAGCTTAAAGACCTCGTCATAGCCTAAACACGTAAAGGTGGCTTGCTGGGCTTTTTCAGCAAAGAAGTGCATTTCTTTTTCAGGAAAATACGGGCGCTTATATTTACCAAAAGGAACGTTAAAAATACCTTTAAGATTGTAGCGGCACAGACCGTTATAACCATGACGATTCATGTATAAGAATAAAATTGCGCGCTCATACACATCGCTGCTCTGATTAAACTGAACACGGTACTCATAATAGGCTTCTGGATGGTTATTGAGCTCTACAAATAGTTTTTTTGCATCGCTAATAAATTCGTCAGGCGTACGCTTTAGCTCGGTGTACAGGTTGATCAGATCCGCATTAATATCATTTAAAATATAATGCTTAAAATCAGTATTTAGGAATACAGAGCCAGCACCAACGAAAGGTTCAACTAAGGTGTCAGCATCCATACTCGCTTGCTTTAAGCGGGTACGAATATCTTCAACTAGGCTGTATTTTCCACCCGCCCATTTAAGGAAGGCTCTGGTCTTTTGCTGCATCTGCTCTTAACTTCAATTCGGTGTTGCGCGATTTTACACTAATCAGTTTTAATTTACTGATTTAGTGAAGCGATTTCTTGTTTAATTTTACTTATTTTTTTATAAAACGGCTGATTTTTACGCACATTCTCAGAAAGTGTTGTTACGCCCTTCTTAGCCTCATTCAGTGTGGCATAACTGCCATAAGTGACAATCCACCACGGCTTACCGCTCCGTAAGCTTTGGTAAGTATTTACCTGCCCTTGCAAGCCATTTTCATTAATAAACTTATCACTGATCTCTTGCTTAGTCACCGCTAGTAATTGGATTACAAAATTGTCGTCTGGCTGAGACAAATACCACGCATTCCCCACTAATGGCTGCTCAGGCTCAATTGCAGACTCAGCTTGCTCAGCATCGCTGATAATGGCTGCTACAACTTCATCTGTGGTTGGTTGCTCATTCTCTTGTGTAACTGGCTCTGCTGGCAAAAGGCTATCAACAATCGCAGCCACGTTATTGTTATGACTTTCATTGTTATGGTTTTTACTGTCAGAGCCATCAACTGGCATCTCGGCAGCCTGAGTCGTGTTGTTATCATCATTAGTAGCAACTGGCTGCTGGGCTTGAGGCTCATCTTCAACTTGTTCTAGAACAGGCTCTTTGCTTGCTTCTGGGCTATTTATTACTGCTTCTGCAGGCAGTGCTGTTGCCACAGAGCTTGTTGTATCTTGTTGGTAATGTGCTTTCCACCACTCGGTCATATCAGCTTTATATAAAAAGCCAATGATCAACAGCATGGTTGTGATTAAGAGCAAAATTAAATAAAGCAGTTTATAGCTTTTCTCGGGTGTACGAATATCCGCAGTTTGCTGTTCAGGCTCCCAAGCTAGCAATAAGGCTGGGTTACCATACGCTTCTTGTAAAAAGGTGCGAAAAACAGGGTCTTCTTCAACTGGCAGGTTGTCGAAAAACCAACGCATAAGTTGCTTACTTTCGCTCAAGTTAAGCGCTTCAAGGTGAATTTCGACCGCTTGGCTGAACTGGCCGACCGATTGTGATGCAATCAATATGTATAACGTGCTCGGGCTTTGCTTGGCAAGAATTTCTAATTGCTGAATTAACTCTTCAGATAAATGACGCCCTCCATCAATCACCCATAAACAATCACCACAAGGCTGTTGCTTATAGAGTTGATAGAAGTTTTCAGACAAACTTAAAGAATGATCAATTAGCGGATTGCTAAAGCTTTGTTCTAACAGTTCAGTCATAAACTGTTGGTCGGTCATTTTTCCTGACAACTGAACAAACGCTTTATTAAAGTCGAGGTATTTATCAGTAATGAAGGTTTCTAATAAATAGCTTTTACCAAGGCCTGATGGGCCAAGTAAGCAAATTAGATTTTGCCCATATTCAAACTGCAGAGCGATTCGATCAACTAGCGCAGCACGGCTAGGCAATATTTGCGATTGCATTAGCGCGCTATTAAATCACAAACCTGCTGATCAGTAACATCACTTACCAGCGCACATTGACCAAATTGAGTAGGTAGAATAAAACGAATCGTACCTTTTTTGTTTTTCTTATCTTTACGCATGTGCGTTAAAAACTGCTCGCTTGTCATTTCTGCCGGAATATCGACTGGTAAATCATACTCAGCAATCAATTTAACAATGCGTTCAACTTCTGCGGCCGTTAAATCATCACGGGTATGTGCAAGGCGTGCTGCCAGCACCATACCTGCGGCAACGGCTTCGCCGTGTAGCCAGTTACCGTAACCCATTTGTGCTTCGATAGCATGACCAAAGGTATGCCCTAGGTTAAGTAAGGCGCGTAACCCTGCTTCTTTTTCATCTTGTGCAACAATCAAGGCTTTGATTTCACAACAACGGTAAATCACATGCTGTAATGTTTGCTCATCAAGTGATTTAAGGTTAGCGATATTTTGCTCTAGGTAGGCAAATAATTCGGTGTCGTAAATGAGGCCGTATTTAATTACTTCAGCCATACCTGCTGCGAATTCACGCTCAGGTAAAGTATGCAACGATTGCGTATCGATAAACACGGCTTGCGGCTGATAAAATGCACCAATCATGTTTTTACCAAGCGGATGGTTTACTGCCGTTTTACCACCAACCGATGAGTCCACTTGCGAAAGCAAGGTAGTTGGTACTTGAATAAAAGGCACGCCACGCTGATAACATGCAGCAACAAAACCAGTTAAGTCACCTACAACACCGCCACCTAAGGCAATAAGGCAAGTATCACGACCACAGTTATGTTCAAGTAAGAACGCCGATATCTTTTCAAACCACTCAAGTGATTTATATTGTTCGCCATCAGGGATGGTAAAAGATAACGGGTTAAGATCAGCCAACGACGTCATTACATCATCAAGATATAAAGGTGCAATGGTGTCGTTGGTGATAATGATAGGTCGACAATCGCCGATGTGCTCGCGTAGCCGACCAGTCTCTTTAAGAGCAGATTGACCAATATAAATAGGATAACTTCGCTCGTCCAAATTAACTGTTAATTCAAGCATAGCTAGTTTCCTTTTTATTATTGGTTTTTAAAAATCTAATTTCTCGATGATTTGATTAGCAACAACTTTCGCGCTTTGCTCATCAGTGCGGACAACAAAATCAGCAACTTCTTTGTATAACGGTTCGCGTTCTTCAGCTAAGCGTTCTAATACATCACGCGGTGCTTCTTCTGTTTGCAATAATGGGCGACGCTTGTCGCGCTGCGTGCGTGCAACTTGCTTTTCGATTGGTGTCTCTAGGTATACAACGATACCGCGAGCAGATAGCTTGTTACGCACTTCTTTACTGATCACAGAACCACCGCCAGTTGCAAGAACAATACCTTGCATCTCAGTTAGGTCTGAAATTACAGTTTCTTCACGAAGTCGAAAGCCCTCTTCACCCTCAAGATCGAATACCCAAGCAATGTCTGCTCCAGTACGACGCTCGATCTCTTGATCTGAATCGAAAAATTCAAGGTGTAATTGGTCAGCAATGTGACGACCAATTGTGCTTTTGCCAGCCCCCATAGGGCCCACTAGAAATATATTACGTTTCTCAGCCATATCTTTTTAGTACAAACGAACTCTAAAATTTGAAATAAAACCCCGCCTAACGACCTGGCCCCAAAATTAAGGAGGGGATTATCTCAGTAATTGCTTGGGTATTTCAAGTCAATTAGCATAAAAAGCCAGATAACGAGCAATTAAACATGCTAATTGCTCGTTGCTTAAGAAAAAATCACTTATTCGATTTGAATTTTTGGCGTTACAAAGATTAACAGCTCTTTCTTCTCGTTAAATTCACTCGTACTTTTAAACAATGCACCAAGGTATGGAATATCACCTAACAGAGGTACTTTCTTAGTTGAGTTAACGATTTGCTGTTGGAAGATACCACCAAGCACTACAGTTTGGCCGTTTTCTACTAATACCTGAGTTTGGATCTCTTGGGTATTAATTGCCACAGCAGAACCCGTTGGTGTTTGTACCGTATCACCACGTGTATCTTGCGTAATAACGAGATCTAAAATTACTTTGTTATCAGGGGTGATATGTGGCGTTACTTCTAAGCTCAATACTGCTTTTTTGAAGGTTACTGTCGTTGCACCACTTGATGCTGCTTCAACGTAAGGGATCTCAGTACCTTGCTCAATACGGGCTTTTTGTTGGTTAGCCGTCGTAATACGAGGACTTGCTATAATCTCACCACGGTTTTCTTCTTCAAGGGCACTTAGCTCTAAATCTAATATTGTGCCATTGGCTAACTTAGCTATTTGTACACCAATACTACCGGCAGGGCTAGAAACAGGTAAGTTAACATTTAAGCGGTCAGAAATACTCGGAATATTATCGTAAGAGCCAGCACCAAACATGCCACCAGCACCTTCTAGTGTGCCAGAGATAGCGCCGTCACTACCTACATCGCTTATACCCCAGCGCACACCTAAGTCTTCTTGCACATTATCATTCACTGTTACCATGCGGGATTCAATCACCACTTGCTTAACAGGAATATCTAAGGTTTCCACCATACGGCGCACGCTTTCGATGCTTTTCGCTGTATCTTTGATAAGTAAGGTATTAGTACGTTTATCAACAGACACACTGCCTCGCGCAGAAATAATGCTGTTGGTGTCTGTTTTCAATAAGTCAGCAAACTCTTCAGCTTTAGCATAGTTAAGGCGGATATATTCACTATAAAGCGGCTCTAAATCCTCAACTTGCTGTTTTGCCTTAAGCTCTTTTGCTTCACGCGCAGCAAGTTCTTCTGATGGTGCAACCATCAAAATGGAGCCATCCATACGCTTATCAAGACCTTTAATTTTAAGCACTACATCGAGAGCTTGATCCCAAGGAACACCGTCTAAACGTAATGTAATGTTGCCTGTTACTGAATCACTTGTTACTAAGTTAAACTCGTTATAGCCCGCAATAATCTGTAGCACAGAGCGAATAGGAATATCTTGGAAGTTAAGGCTCATAGGGCGACCTTGATATTCAATACCACCTTCAAGGTATGCCCGCTGTGTATCATCTTTTTCAACAGTTAGTGTAAAGATGTTCTCAATTTGTTGATGAGTAAACTTAAACGCGGCATTGGGTTCAACCACGATGCGCGTCATGTTGCCTTCTTTGAAAGTTTCGATGTTACTGACAACCGTGCCAAAATCCATTACATCTAATTGATACAATAAATCATCTAAAATATCTGTATGGTGGAACTCAGCAATAATTTTACCGCCACTTTCATGTACATCAATTGCAGCTTGGGTATCTTGTAAGAAAACTAAAAGACGTGCTTCACCTTTTTCACCACGACGAAAATCAATAGACTGAACTGTATTGATAAAGTTACTTGATGCAGTCAATCCATCCGCAGATTCATCTGTTGCGATTGGGTTATCTGAAACATGTAAAGTAACGATATTGTCTTTCGCCATTGTTTTGTAAATTTTTAGCTTATCTAACGTTACAACAACTTTTAAACCGTCTGCGGTCATGGTGCTAGTTACATGCTGGATACCTGCTTGGTTAACAGGCACATCACGTACTTCATTATCAACACCTACATTACTGAAAAGCATTTCAATACGAGCTGGGGCGTTATATACCTGAACTTTTGGTTCAAATGTTAGCGCTTCATCAAATACTAGCTGTAATTGTGTTTCGCCTTTCATTAGCGGGTTATAACGTACGTCATACAGTAAAGGAGCAGCGATTGCTGTCTGCGTCAAAATTAAGGCTAATGCAGCTAACATGAATTTATGCATGTGTTTTAACCAAGCCATTCCTTTATGCATCTTCTTTTTACCTTTCATAAGATTAACTTGCACCATTTGTTTTCGCCTCTAACATTTCTAGCTTAGTCAGGCGCTCTTTCCAACAACCAGCCCCATCAGGGATTAATTCTAATAATTCTATATAATTGTCGTGCACTTGCTTTATTTCACCATGATACAAACCAATATAATTACCTACAGTGACTCGATAAAGCGTATCGTCTGCAGCTTTTATCAGCGCCCACGTATTACCAACACGACCAATAGTCCCTTGCATAACAAGGTTATCTAGCGGGTACTTTTCAAGTGGCTGGCGAACACGATTAGGATCGGGGTGTAAGCAGTTTTTAACTTGCACTAAATTGCTTTGGATAATTTCCGGTTTCGGCGCCACAAATGGGCTGCGTAATTTCCCGGCATTATATGCAAAATGCTCGAATTTAGTGATCTCAGGTATGGGTTCAACTTTAGGCGTTGTACTTGCTTTTACTTGATCAATAAACTCTTTTTGTTCTGAAGTATCGTCATTACATGCACTGAGCACAAGAGTCATGGCAATAATTAAGGGAAGTTTCTTCATTTTTTAGTCCCCCCTTCATAACGATAAGTCTTGGCAACAACACTAAAAGTAAGTTCGCCATTACCAAGCGTTTGGATTGTAAAGTCATGCAAACTCACAATACGTGGTAACTGAGCAACTTTGCCTACGAACTCACCAAACTCATGATACGTCCCTACCACTTCTATTTTGATAGGTAGTTCTGTATAAAACTCTTTTTCTACTTCAGGTAACCAGCCAATTTTCAAAAAGGTTAAACCACTGGTGGTGCCAACGTAAGATAAATCGTCTAACAAACCCGGTGTTTCGTTCGAGGTTGGTAAGCGCTTTAATAGCTGCGAGAACTTATCTTCCATTTCAACCATTTGCTGACGATAAATCTCTAAATTACTCGCAATAGCATATTTTGCTTTATATGTTTGGCGAAGCTCAGTTTCTTTGGCTACGGCGCTATGGTAACTGGCAATTTCATCTGACACCAATAAGCTATAGCTAAAATATAAAACCAGCGCAGCAACAAAAGCGCAACATATAGCTTTTACGGCAATAGGCCAGTCGCCCATATTTTCGAGTTCGATTTCATTCCAATCTATTTCAGTTAACGCTTTGATATCAAGGTTCATTGCGCGCCTCACCTATCTGATCAAACGGCTTAACATAAAAGTCCATATTAAAATCACTCAACAATCTTGAGGTTTGCTCACCGGCAACGATACCTTGCATAATAGGTCGCTCTAATAAATACGAGCCTTGAACTTGACGCAGCATGGTAGATAAGCGGTTATTTGACTCACTGCGACCGATTACATGAATGCGGTCATCACGACGTTCCAGTTTAGTTAAATAAACCCCAGCAGGAACAATCTTAGCGACTTCATCCATAATTTGCGTACCTAAGTTACGGTTACTCTGTAACTCTTCGATCAGACGCATTCGCTGTTGTAAGTTTTCTTTTTTCTTATCGAGTTCGTTAATTTCACGAATACGTTGGTTCAATAAAGCAATTTCTGTATTTAAAAAGTTATTTTTTTCATTTTGTCCTTCGCGTAACCCACTATAAAAAGAGCTTAGTAAGTACATACTTAGGAAACTAACAACAACTACGCCAAACAGTATAGTAATGAACTTATTCTGGGAGTCTTTTCGTTGTTGTTCGCGCCATGGTAGCAGGTTTATATGTGGCATGATGAAAAACTCCTTAATGCCAAGCCAGTAGCTATCGCAAACTGAGTACGATGGCGCTGCAACATATTGCGGTCAACTTTTGGCGAAATCTCAATGTTGGCAAATGGGTCAGCAACTATGGTGTGAATGCCTAATTCCTCAATTAGTAGCCTATCTAAGCCATCAATCATGGCTGTGCCGCCTGTAAGCACAATGTAGTCTACTTGGTCTTTACCACTGGTTGTTAAGAACATCTGCACAGCACGTCGAACTTGTTGTAACAATGATGTCTGGAAGGGAGCTAAAACTTCGAAAGTATAATTTGGTGGTAAGTCACCTGTTGTTTTACCAATTTCAGCTTCATCAAAGCTCTTGTTGTAATATGCAACAATACTGTTGGTATATTGGTCGCCACCAAATACTTGGTCACGGGTGTAAATTGTCTCGCCTTCTTGCACTACACTTACAAGCATTAGTACAGCGCCAATATCAACCACAGCTACGCACTTATTATACGCGTCACTAGGTAATTGTTGGTAGTAAATATCCATAGCTCTGCTCAGTGCATAGCTTTCTACATCAACAACCCCTGCTTTCAAATTTGCAACTTCTAGAGCCCCTACTCGCGCTTGCACACTCTCCGTTCTCGCAGCTGAAAGCAATACATTCACTTTACTTGGATCAGCTTCGTTAATAGCTAGTTTTTCAAAATCGATGTTGACTTCATCGAGTGGGTAAGGAATTAAACTATCAGCTTCAATCGCTATTTGTGACTCTAATTCAGCATCAGTTAATGTTACATCCATAAAAATCACCTTAGTGATTACTGTTTGCCCTGACACGGCAACGGCAGCGGTTTGAGCTGATTTAGGAATTTTTCTTTTTAGTTTAGCGATAACATTACCTATCGCTTCAATATCTTGAATAGAACGCTCAGACATAGCGCCTTTTGGCATAGGTTCAATAGCTAACGCTTCAAGCCGCAAACCTGCGTCTGTCTCTTGCAACAACACTGCTTTAATACAGTGCGACCCAATGTCGATTCCTACCATCATAGATGAAGGCTTTTTAAATAGCTGACTTAGCATGTTTGCAACTTGGCCTTTGTTTTAATAATAAACAAGTTATAATTTTTGTCTAAAAAAATATTATTCATTTTTTAATCAATATATACTAGCAGTCTCCGATTCTAATTGGGAGTCCATGTAGGGAAAATATAAGTGATTTTATTAAAGCGAACTTTACAATTTATTATCATTTGCTCATTCTTAGGGCTAATCACTTTAGTTGGTCTATACTATTACGTTAAACCTGACATTCCTAGCGTTCAGGTTTTAAAAGACGTTCAATTACAGACACCTATGCAAGTATTTTCACGTGATGGTTTGTTAATCAACCAATTCGGTGAAAAACGCCGCATTCCCGTTACAATAGATCAAATTCCTCAACCATTAATCGATGCAATTTTAGCAACTGAAGATAACCGTTTTTACGAGCATATCGGTATAGATCCAATTGGTATCGTTCGTTCAGCTATTGTACTCATATCTACAGGTGAAAAGAAACAAGGCGCAAGTACTATAACAATGCAGCTTGCCCGTAACTTCTTCTTAACTAGAGAAAAAGCATATATCCGTAAGGTCAAAGAGATCTTCATTGCTTTACATATCGAAAGTATATTAACTAAAGACGAAATTCTCGAATTATATTTAAATAAAATTGAGTTAGGTAATCGTGCTTTTGGTATTGGTGCAGCTGCACAAGTTTATTATGGCAAAGACCTCAATGAGCTTACTTTAGCACAAATGGCAATGATTGCAGGTTTACCTAAAGCTCCTTCAGCCCTTAACCCTATTCGCAACCCTGTACGCGCAAAGGCACGTCGTAACGTTGTACTAGGCCGTATGTATACCGAAAAGTATATTTCACAGGATGAATACGAAGAGGCGACCAATGCGCCAATTACAGCTAAATTCCATGGTGCAGAAATTGAAGTGTACGCCCCTTATATCTCTGAAATGGTGCGTGCTGAAATGGTTGAACGCTATGGCCATGAGCGTGCTTACAATACTGGTTTTAAAGTTTACACCAGTGTTGATTCAAATATTCAGCAAGCTGCACAAGATGCCATTGTTGATAACCTACACGCTTACGACATGCGCCATGGCTACCGTGGTGCGACGGCTCAGTTATGGGACAGTGAAAACGAAAGTCCACTTAGCCAAGAAGAGATCTTATCTAAATTAAAAGATGTCAAAGAGTTTGGTCCACTATTAGCTGGTGTTGTAACGAATGTCGCTGAGCAATCAATCAATGTATTACTAAAAAGCGGCGAACAAGTGACAGTTGAGTGGGATGGCCTAAAATGGGCACGTAAGTATATTACCCGTTACCGTCAAAGTTTCGCACCAAAAACGGCTACTGAAATTTTATCAGCGGGAGCGCAAATTTGGCTACGTAAGAATGCAGATGAAAGCTACATCCTTAGCCAAGTACCAGAAGCATCGAGCGCACTTGTTTCACTTGACCCACAAGATGGTCGTATTAAAGCCATTGTCGGTGGTTACAGCTTTGAACAAAGCCAATACAATCGTGCAGTTCAAGCAAAACGCCAAGTCGGTTCAAACATCAAGCCATTTATTTATTCAGCAGCACTTGAAAACGGCTACACACTAGCTTCAATTCTTAACGATGCGCCAATCAACCAATGGGATAAAAGCCAAGGTGTGGCATGGCGACCTAAGAACAGCCCTGCTGTTTATAATGGCCCAATCCGTATTCGCCGTGCACTTGCTCAATCGAAAAACGTAATTTCTGTGCGTCTGTTACGTGGTGTTGGCCTTGAACGCACTGCAGATCACTTACTTAAGTTTGGCTTTTCAAATAGCGATATTAATCGTAGCGAGTCATTAGCCCTGGGTAGTGCCTCAATCACTCCTCTTGAACTAGCTCGCGGGATGAGTACTTTCGCCAATGGCGGCCACTTAATTACCCCTTACTTTATTTCTGAAATTCAGGATTCTGCTGGTAATGTGTTATTCAAAACAGAGCCTGAACTTGCCTGTGATGAACCTGAGCAAGTTGTTACACCAGAGTTTGCATCATTAGATGATAACCAATTGGATCAAGCACAAAGTGTGAACACGCCACATTGTGCTCCGCGTATCATTTCAAAGCAAAATGCATTCTTAATTTCGCAAGCTATGCACAGCGCAATTTGGGGTGGTGGTAGCTGGACTCACAAAACAGGCTGGAGCGGCACAGGTTGGCGTGCACAGGCGCTTGACCGTCGTGATCTAGCAGGTAAAACAGGTACCACCAATGACTCGGTTGATACCTGGTTCAGTGGCTTTAACCGCAACGTGATGACCTCGGTATGGGTTGGTTTTGATAACCCAGGTATCACACTTGGCCGTTCGACCTACAATAGTAACCTCGATAAATCACAAATATCAGGTGCAGAATCTGGCGCTAAAACCGCACAACCTGCATGGGTCGACTTTATGCGTGCAGCCCTTGATGGCATGCCTGAATCACCTATTGAGCCACCTGAAGGTTTGGTATCGGTTCGTATCGACTTAGCAACAGGCCTTTTAAGCCATAAAAATGACTACACCAGCCGTTTTGAGTACTTCATTAAAGGCACAGCACCAACCAAGTACGCACTTGATCAACCAACAGACGTATTTGAAGAAAAGCTCAGCACTGAAGAAGAGTTGTTCTAAATAAGTGAATTGCTATTTTGAAACAATAAAAAAGCGCCCTTCTGGGCGCTTTTTGCTTAGCTATTTAAACTAAGATCAGCAAAATTATTTTAGGTTATTTACCAGCCAATATAGGTCTGAGTGAACCCCAGCGGCAGTGACCTCTTTACCCGCTCCTGGGCCTTGGATCACCAATGCATTATCTGTATACCACTGTGAATTGATCACAAAGATGTTATCGCCCGGTTTAAGGCTGGCTAATACATCATCTTTACCAACATTGACTAAACCAACCTGAGCTTGAACCTTACCATCAACGAGTGTAATAGCTCCGGTGTAGCGCACCACTTTGTCTTCTGCCCCAGCTTGGGCTGCTTTTTCTGTCATGAATTCATCAAGTAGCTGTTTGTTTGCAAGAAAATCTTGCCAGCTACCTGCTGCAAGCTGTTCAGGCATCAGAGGTGTCAAAGCAATATCATCTAGCTCTAAATCTAGGCCTAAGTCACGTGCTAGAATTAGTAGTTTACGCTGCATATCACGGCCAGATAAGTCTTCACGAGGATCTGGCTCTGTATAGCCCATTTGCTGAGCTTGAAGCACTAAATCTGAAAACGGCACGCTGCCATCGTAACTGCTACATAACCACGATAAAGTACCCGAGAATACCCCTTCAATACGGTTAATGCTGTCGCCGCTATTTTGCAAATCAGCTAAAGCAAAGTTAATCGGTAAACCTGCGCCCACACTGGTGTTATAACGCCATAACAGATTTCGCTCAGCCAAATTAGTGCGTAGGTTTTGATACCAGCTATTTTCTGCAGTGCCCGCATATTTGTTTGCACTGATCAAATGACAGTTAAGCTCTACAAAGTCAGGATATAACTGACTGAAAGCCTCACTAGCAGTGATATCAATCACCACTTTGTGCTCATAATCTAGCTCATTGATACGTGCTAATAACTCAGCTTTATCGTAGCTTTGCGCTTCATTGTGCCACTGCTCTTGCCATGTTTCGGTATTTAAACCACTAGCACTAAAAAGCATTTGCTTAGAGCGTAAAAGAGCTACTACTTTTACTTTGTACTGAGCAGATAAACGAGCAAACTGAGCTTGTAGTTGCGATAAGAACACTTCGCCTACATTACCAAGGCCTGCAACGATAATGGCCAACTCTTGACCTTTGTTTACCAGCTTGTCATGTAGAAGAGTTAAAACATCACTATCAATTGCCTGATCGTTTAAGATCAACACATAGTTATCATCTTGCTGTACAAAACGCGGATGAATGCTTTGCTCTTTTAAAAGCGCTGTTGCTTGCTCTGTCAGCGCAATGACATCTGCCGTTGGTGCAACCACTGCACAACCACTTAAATTAGACTCGACAATATTTGCACGGCCCGCTAAGTGGCTTACAACTTGGTGAGTGCTTTGACCTGGCACTAATAAGTAAGTATCGCCATCTTTAGTAAAGTGGTGCAGGCTGTGTTGAATTAACTGACTAAGTTCACCGACTTCACCACCGCTTAGTTTATCAACCCGTAATAAATCGATGTTATCTAAGGTAGTAATAAAACGCTTTGCTTTACTGTAACCTTCTTTTACTACTTCGGTTGGCGTTGCATCACAATCAAAACTACTTCTTACCACCAGTTTGATTTCTGAGTCTTTTAACGGCGACAAGGTTTTTGCATGCAATACTGGGTTACCTAAACGCGCTAATAAGTTAGCTTGCTCGCGGCACACCTTGGCATACTTAACTGCATTTTTAACTTTACGAGGGTCAGTACTAAATACCCCTTGTGTGTCTGTCCAGATAGACACTTGCTTAGCAAAAGTATAACTCGCTAACAAGGTGGCGCTGTAATCACTGCCATTGCGGCCTAATGTCACCGTATTACCTTGGCAATCTGAAGCTATAAAACCCGTTACTACGTTGATATGTTTTCTGCTAATCGCATCACTGCATTGCTGTTGGTTTTTTTGATGTAAAAGCTGACCATCATTTAGGGTAAATAACTGCCTTGCATCAACATCTTGCGCAGCGACACCTAACTGATTTAGGTAAGCGGCCAATAACCGCGCCGACCACACTTCACCATGAGCAAGTAAAGGTGCTTCAAGTAACTGCTGCAGACTAATTAATTCATTTAATACAGCAAGTTCATCTTTTAACTGTGCCAAGGCCTGTTGTTTATTCTGACCTGTAAGTAGCTGCTCAATTAAAGCCCGTTGATTGTTATCAATAAGCAATAGAATATCGCTAACAGCTTGGCTATCTTGCTGCTGGTAACTTTGCCAAAGCTTTACTAGGGTATCGGTTGTTTTACCCGATGCCGACACAACAATGCAATCGCCCTGCTCAGTATTCGCAAGAACAATGTTCGCTACTGCATGATAACGATCCGCCGAGCTTAAGCTTGAGCCACCAAATTTATGAACAATATTTACCATTTCTTCTACCACAATGCCGTATGTGCTGGCGTTAACTTAAATGAAGCGTTTTGCTGTGTATCTTGCTGTGTTTGCTTAGCTTCAGCTGTTGTAACTTGCTGGCCTTGACCTGGTTTTACTAAATTGAAAACACGGTCTAAATCTGCAATGAGATCTTTTACGTCTTCAATACCTACAGAAATACGGATCAGCGTATCGCCCACACCGGCTTCAAGGCGCGCTTTAGGCTCCATGCCTGCGTGCGTCATTGTTGCAGGGTGACAAATCAAGCTTTCTACCCCACCTAGCGACTCAGCAAGGCTAAAGTCTTTAAGGCTTGTTAAAAACGCTGCTGCATCGTTAATGTCGCCTTTAATATCAAAGCTCACCATGCCACCAAAGCCACGTTGCTGTGCTTTAGCAAGCTCATGTTGTGGGTGAGAAGCAAGGCCTGGGTAATAAACTTGGCTTACATAAGGTGAACTCTCTAAATACTCAGCAATGGCAAAGGCATTTTCTTGGTGCTGCTTTAGGCGTACATTTAAAGTACGTAAACCACGAAGCGTTAAGTAGCTGTCAAATGGTGCACCAGTAATACCGATATTATTCGCCCACCAAGCAAGTTCGTCGCCTAGCTCTTGCGTTGCAGCAATCACTGCACCGCCCACTACATCAGAGTGACCATTGATGTATTTAGTGGTTGAATGCACAACAATATCAACACCAAACTCAATTGGGTTTTGTAATGCAGGTGATAAGAAGGTGTTGTCAGCCGCAACCAAAGCACCACACTGCTTAGCAATACTAGTAATTGCTTTAATATCTGTTAAACGCAAGATTGGGTTACTTGGCGTTTCAATCCAAATCAACTTGGGTTTAATCGCTAAAATTTCTTGGAGATTTTCAGTTTTAGTTAAATCCAAAACTTTTAGTTTTAACAGGCCACGTTTTTCAAGCGAGGTGAATAAACGGTAACTACCGCCATAACAGTCATGTGGGATCACTAACGTATCGTCACTGTTTAATAGCTGAGTGGCTAAATGCACAGCAGACATACCTGTTGCAGTTATAATACCTCTAGCACCACCTTCAAGCTCAGCTAAGGTTTCAGCTAAGATATCGCGATTTGGATTACCGCTGCGACCATAGTCATACTGGCGCTTAGTATCAAAATCAGCAAACGAATAGGTGGTTGATAAGTAAATTGGTGGTACAACCGCACCATGATGTTTATCGGCTTCGATGCCGTGACGAACAGCAATCGTCGCTTTATTTTTTTCGCTCATTTCATCACCTATTCTTAAATTGGATGTTTAGACGTCTAAAAGGTTAGATGATCAAATATGAGAAGTCAAAGCATTTATGGCTTACACATAGAAGTTTATACATTTACACCACTAGATGGCTAAATAACTAGTATTTGACTATCTTTTTTAAAGAGATAGAATTTCCGCATCTTGCGCTGTGAATAAGGCGTAAATCACTGACAACCGAGGCAACGAAACAACTTATGGCTAAATGGAACGGTGAATACATTCACCCATATGCAGAACACGGTAAAAAATCAGAACAAGTAAAAAAGATTACCGTATCAATCCCACTCAACGTATTAAAAGTATTAACTGACGAGCGTACACGCCGCCAGATCAATAACCTGCGTCATGCGACGAACAGTGAGTTATTGTGTGAAGCTTTCTTACATGCTTTTACAGGTCAACCATTACCAAATGATGACGACCTACGTAAAGACAACCCTGAAAAGGTACCTGAAGAAGTTAAAAAAATTATGCAAGAAATGGGGTTAGATATCCCAGTGCTTGATTCAGAATAAGTATTTCGGCCATCGGATCACCGCCGATAATCGCAGATATAAAAAAACTCAGCCTAGGCTGAGTTTTTTATTGTGCGATATACCTAATAGCTAATTAAGCTTAACGCATGTAATCTTCTGGCATGTCGATTTGCGCCACACCCGACTCTACTGCTGCTTCAGCAACAGCACGTGCAATACGTGGTAATAAACGCGGATCCATAGGCTTAGGAATGATGTACTCGGCACCAAACTCAAGTGACTCAACGCCAGCTGCTTTTAATACTTCACTTGGTACAGGCTCTTTCGCGATGCCGCGAATAGCATGAACTGCAGCAATTTTCATTTCATCATTAATTGCCGTTGCACGAACATCTAACGCGCCACGGAAAATGAATGGGAAACAAAGCACGTTATTTACTTGGTTAGGGAAATCTGAACGACCCGTTGCCATAATTAAATCGTTACGCGCACTGTGTGCAACTTCTGGAGCAATCTCAGGATCTGGGTTTGAACATGCAAACACGACTGGCTTATCTGCCATCAGCTTAAGATCATCTGCAGTTAACAAGTTAGGACCTGATACACCAACGAATACATCAGCATCAGCAATTACATCTTGTAATGTACGCTTATCGGTATTGTTAGCAAATAATTGCTTATACTCGTTTAAGTCATCACGACGTGTATGGATCACACCTTTACGGTCAAGCATATAAATGTGTTCACGCAGTGCGCCACACTTAATTAAAAGCTCCATACAAGCAACAGCAGCAGCACCGGCACCTAAACATACGATGATAGCATCTTCGATATCTTTACCTTGCACTTCAAGGGCGTTAAGCATACCAGCAGCAGTCACAATAGCTGTACCATGTTGGTCATCGTGGAAAACTGGAATATCACAGCGCTCAATAAGCGCTTTTTCGATTTCAAAACACTCAGGCGCTTTAATATCTTCAAGGTTGATACCACCAAACGTATCAGCGATGTTAGCAACCGTATTAATGAAATCTTCTGTTGTGCGGTGTTTAACTTCAATATCAATTGAGTCAAGGCCAGCAAAACGTTTAAATAGTAACGCTTTACCTTCCATTACAGGTTTTGATGCAAGCGGACCTAAGTTACCTAAACCTAAAATTGCGGTACCGTTTGAAATAACCGCAACCATGTTACCTTTGCCTGTATATTTATAGGCATTTGCTGGATCAGCAGCAATTTCACGGACTGGTTCAGCCACACCTGGGCTATAAGCTAAAGCGAGATCGTTAACCGTTTCGGCTGGCTTGGTTAGTTCAACACTAATTTTACCTGGAACGGGGTGAGCGTGGTAATGTAATGCTTGTTCACGAAAATCTGACATAACGCGATAGTATCCTGCAAAAAGTTAAAAAGTGAGAGAGCTTGCATCAGTACGATACCTGTAATGTATAAAAATTCCAAGTATTATCAGGTCTATCCTGTTATATGCTATATCGCTTAATTTTAAAGGATTTCCCAACAGTTTCTGCGCATAGTTGCGATTAACCAGACATAAAAATTCACCTATTTATGACCTTTTAAGCACGTGTTTTTGTATTTTATACGCACGTACACTGCAATTAGCCGAAATTAGCCCAAAATAGCCATTTCAACGAAGTTCACAGCATTTACTCACAAAGTTATTTAAATTTATTATTTTTAATAACTTTTATGAAAGTTTATACAAAAAAGAATATAGCCAAGGGGTGGCACTTTGTCTGCAAAATTAGCGACATAATGGGCATAACAGCCAGAAATAGTTATGCAAGATACATAAGTGAAGATGATGAGTAAGTGGCAGCGTTAATAATGTCGTTTGTGAATTTTAGGCATAAAAAAAGCACCCTAAGGTGCTTTTTTTAACTAAACAGCAGAGATTACTTCTTGCTGCTAAGTGCACCGAAGCGCTTGTTGAAACGATCAACACGGCCGCCAGTGTCTAAAATCTTTTGCTTACCAGTGTAAAACGGGTGACACTCAGAACATACGTCTAAGTGGATGTCTTTACAAAGAGTTGAGCTAGTTTCGAATTTGTTACCACATGAACAAGTTGCAGTGATAGCTTCGTACTTAGGGTGAATACCTTCTTTCATAGGGAACCTCTAGTTAAGGCCGTATCGCTCTCCAAACCCGAAGTCTGGCACCATACGCAGTTAATACAATTAATAGGCCGCGTATTTTATAGCTCAAGAAGCCTTACGACAAGCTTTAAATACATCTTTCGCTAAAAAAATAACCAAGTGGTCTGTTGTTCAGTATTTGTTGGTAGGTTTTTAACTGCAATTTTAGTACATTATCTTTCTATCTTTGTTTCAGTTGAGTTGTTATGCACTTTGTAGAAGTTGCCATAAAAGTCCCTTTACAGCGTACCTTCGATTATAAAGTTGAACAGCTGCTGCATAGCCCTGAGTTAAAGCCAGGTATGCGCGTTCGCGTGCCATTTGGTAGCCAAAAAAAGGTTGCCGTGGTCTTGGCTCTTAAAACATCAACCGATGTTCCCGCAGACAAAATAAAGCCGATTATTGATGTTATAGACGACACGCCAGTGTTATCTGAGCAACACTTAGCATTACTAAAATTCACAGCACGCTACTACTGTTACCCATTGGGCGAGACCATTCATACGGCACTTCCGGCTGCATTAAGACAAGGCGAATGCCCAGATAAAACCAGCATTAACATGGTTGAGCTGACCGATAAAGGTGCAAAGCTGCCGTCGCTGAAAGCAAAAACCCAGTTGAGTTTATTAAAACAGCTAGCCGAATCAGGCAAATCATCGGTTACAGAATTAAAAGCACTCGGATTTACCAAAAAAACCATCGACAGTCTGCTCGATAAAGAACTGATCACTCAATTTATTGAACATGATAACCAATGGCAGCAACGCGCGCCGAGTGTTGGTAGCAAGCCAGTGCTTAATAAAGAGCAAGCTGTTGCCTGCACCAGCATTAACCAAGCTCGTGGCTTTACCAGCTTTTTGCTTGAAGGGGTTACCGGAAGCGGTAAAACCGAAGTGTATTTGCAATGCCTAGAAGAAGTGCTAAAAAAAGGTCAGCAAGCCTTAGTATTAGTGCCTGAAATTGGCTTAACACCACAAACGGTTAATCGTTTTCGTCGTCGCTTTCCTGATACCCCGATTATGCTATGGCACTCAGCTCTAACAGATAACGAACGCTTGCAAACTTGGCGTTTTTGTGAAAAAGGCAGCTGCGCTATAGTGATCGGCACACGTTCGAGTATTTTCTTGCCCTTTTTATCTCTTGGCATGATCATCGTTGATGAAGAGCACGACAGCTCGTTTAAGCAACAAGATACACTACGCTATCATGCTAGAGACCTAGCCGCTTATAGAGCATACCAACATAATATTCCGCTCGTTCTAGGCAGTGCCACACCAGCACTTGAGACCTTACATAAAGCAATTAATAACAAATATCAGCTGTTGAGCCTCACTGAACGGGCCCAAACCAGCACCGATAACCAGTTTCAATTAATGGATATGAAAGGCCAGCCTGAGCAAGCAGGGATTGCCCATGCCAGCCTTGCCTACATGCGTCAGCATTTAGAACGTGGCAAGCAAGTGATGGTATTTTTAAACCGTCGTGGTTTTTCGCCTACGCTTATATGCCATGAGTGTGGTTGGCTAAGTGAGTGCTCACGTTGTAGCACCAGTGCAACCTTTCATAAAGCCATTGGCCAGATGATTTGTCACCACTGTGGTGAACAACATCAGGTGCCCCACCAATGCCCTGATTGCGGCAGTACGCAGATTTTTCCAAATGGCAAAGGCACTGAACAAATCGAAGAGTTTTTAACACAAACCTTCCCTGATATTCCGATTAGTCGTATCGACCGAGATTCAACTCGTCGTAAAGGCAGCTTAGAAAAAGCGCTTGATGATATTAACCAAGGCGGTGCGCGTATCTTAGTTGGCACGCAAATGTTGGCAAAAGGCCACCATTTTGCCGATGTTAGCCTTGTTTTAATCCTAGATGTCGACAGTGGATTATATTCGTGTGATTTTCGCGCCACAGAGCATTTAGCGCAACTTGTTACGCAAGTGGCAGGCCGTGCAGGTCGAAGTGGTGAACCTGGGCAAGTATTATTGCAAACTCACTTTCCTGAGCACCCGCTACTGCAAGACTTAGTTAATAATGGTTACCAAGATTTTGCCCGTTACGCACTCACAGAGCGAGAAGACGCGCAACTTCCGCCAGTCACCAATATGGCTATGGTTCGTGCCGAAGGACATAACATAAATCAAGTGATGGATTTTTTAACTGATTTGGTTCCTGTCCAGAACGTATCTGGTATACAATTGCTCGGTCCGATACCTGCACCACTGGAACGTGTAGCAGGTAAATATCGCTTTCAGTTACATATTCAGGCGCAGGAACGCTCCCACTTACACCAATATTTAGCGCAAATGGTCGACTATATAAGTACCAGTAAATTAGCGCAAAAGGTGCGTTGGAGCTTAGATGTTGATCCTATAGATATGATTTAAAGGCCAATTAAGAGTCATGGCACAACACGATTACATAAATAAAAAACCAGCAAATCGAAATAATAAAAAACAAGCCCCGGCGAAAAAGCCCTTCCCTATTATTCTTGTTTTAATTGCGCTTATCTTAGTAGGCGGGTTTGGTTACGGCCTATGGTATATCAAACATAATGCTGATCCTGAGTTAGTAGAGCAGCAAGCAAACCCGACTAAAAAAGAAGAAGTAGTTATTCCACCACCTAAGACACCTGAATTTATCAAAGAAATTAAAGAGCACGAAGTTCAGGTCGAAGTAAAAGAGATTGAACAAAAAGGCCCATATGTAATGCAATGCGGCTCTTTTAGAACATTAGAGCAAGCACAAACATTAAAAGCTAAAATCGCTTTTGCCGGCTTAGTGGCCGAAGTTAAGAAAACACAAGGCAGCAATGGTGTTTGGTATAAAGTGCGCTTAGGCCCATACGAAACCAAACGTTTAGCCGAAAGTGACAAAAATAAACTTAAACGCATCAAAATAATGGGCTGCGGAATTTGGCTTTGGACTTGATTTTAGTTCATTCACCCATATAAACACCTCATCAATCGCTTTTTACGAGCGGCTTTGCCGCTCGATGATGAGGAATAATCATGACCACTATTGTAAGTGTACGCCGCGACGACAAGGTCGTTATTGGTGGCGACGGCCAAGTTTCACTTGGTAACACCGTAATGAAGGGCAATGCCCGCAAAGTTCGACGTCTTTATAATGGCAAAGTAATCGCTGGTTTCGCTGGCGGTACTGCTGATGCCTTCACCCTTTTCGAACGATTTGAAAGCAAACTAGAAATGCACCAAGGCAACTTAACCAAAGCTGCCGTAGAAATGGCCAAAGATTGGCGTAGTGATCGTGCACTTAGAAAGCTCGAAGCACTATTAGCAGTTGCAGACGAAACTGCTTCATTAATTATCACAGGTAACGGCGATGTTGTGCAGCCAGAAAACGACCTAATTGCGATTGGCAGTGGTGGTAACTTCGCGCAATCAGCAGCCACAGCGCTACTAGAAAACACCGACCTAAGTGCACGTGATATTGTAGAGAAAAGCCTTACTATTGCAGGCAACATCTGCGTATTCACGAATAATTTCCAAACTATTGAAGAATTGTAATAGGAACTGCCATGTCTGAGATGACGCCAAGAGAAATCGTTCACGAGCTTGATCAACATATTATTGGCCAAGCTAAAGCTAAAAAAGCAGTTTCAATCGCGCTACGTAACCGCTGGCGCCGTATGCAACTGAGCGATGATTTACGCGCAGAAGTAACACCAAAAAACATTTTAATGATTGGCCCAACAGGTGTGGGTAAAACTGAAATTGCTCGCCGCCTAGCTAAACTTGCTAATGCGCCTTTTATTAAAGTTGAAGCAACAAAGTTCACCGAAGTGGGCTATGTTGGTAAAGAAGTAGAAACGATCATCCGCGATTTAGTTGATATCTCGATTAAAATGACGCGTGAACAGCAAACCAAAAAATTCAAACATCGCGCTGAAGAAGCGGCAGAAGAGCGTATTCTAGATGCCCTTTTGCCACCAGCACGCGATACCTTTGGTGAGTCAAAAACAGAAGAGAACTCTTCTACTCGTCAATCTTTCCGTAAAAAATTACGAGAAGGTCAGTTAGACGATAAAGAAATTGATATCGATGTTGCACAAGCTCAGCCAAATGTTGAGATCATGGCTCCTCCTGGTATGGAAGAAATGACCAACCAGCTTCAGAGCATGTTCCAAAACATGGGTGGCGATAAGCGCAGCAAGCGTAAGCTAAAAATCAAAGAAGCATTTAAGCTATTAGTTGAAGAAGAAGCAGCAAAACTTGTTAACCCTGAAGAGTTAAAAGAGCAAGCTATCTTCGCAGTTGAACAAAACGGTATCGTGTTTATCGATGAGATCGATAAAATCTGTAAACGTGGTGAAGCATCTGGCCCAGATGTTAGCCGCGAAGGTGTACAGCGCGACTTACTTCCATTAATCGAAGGTTCAACAGTAAGCACTAAACATGGCATGGTTAAAACTGACCACATGTTATTTATTGCATCTGGCGCATTCCAAATGTCTAAACCATCAGACATGATCCCAGAGCTGCAAGGCCGTTTACCAATCCGCGTTGAGCTTGAAGCACTAAGTGCTGATGACTTTAAACGTATCTTAACTGAGCCTCATGCTTCATTAACTGAGCAACAACGTGAACTGTTAAAAACAGAGCAAGTTGACGTTGAGTTTACTGATGATGCCATTGAACGTATCGCGAAAGCGGCTTGGCAAGTAAATGAAAAAACCGAAAACATCGGTGCCCGTCGCTTGCACACAGTGATGGAAAAACTAATGGAAGAAATTTCATTTGATGCCTCAGAAAAAGCAGGTTCAACACTGACAATTGATGCCAATTACGTTGAGCAGCACTTAGGTGCACTTGTTGAAGATGAAGACTTAAGTCGTTTCATTCTTTAATCAACAAATTAGCGTTATAATTAAAAGCCTCCTGTTGGAGGCTTTTTAGTTTATAAATCGTATATTCGAGGCTCACATGAAAGAAGTCACTAAAGTGCATTATCACAGCGTTAGCAAAGTATTAGATGTTCATTTTGATGATCAGACTATTGCTCAATTTAGTGCTGAATTTTTGCGTGTTCACTCACCGTCTGCTGAAGTGCAAGGTCATGGCAATGAACCTATGAAACTCGTACTCGGTAAGCAACAGGTAGGAATTAGCAAGATTGAGCCGGTTGGTCATTATGCGATTCGACTAGTGTTTAGCGATAATCATAATAGCGGTTTATTCAGCTGGCACTATTTAAGTGAGCTGCAAGCTAACCATGATGAGCTTTGGCAGCAATACCAAACAAGAGTCTCTGAACACGAAGCAAGCAAAGACAGCGTGCCTATTAAGTTTGTGCCTTAATACCAACCCGCAATAATACTTAATCATTTTGAGGGATTAAACCTGTCGCTAACTGCGTTAAAAATTTCTCATTTAGAACAACTAAATAACGAAATTTTTGCCTTGTTATCAACGAGGTTTTATTGCCTCAAAATAGACTACTTAATTAAGCGGATTGGTATTAAAATCTTGTCGCGGTATACACCCCCAAACAAAAAAGCGCGATGACGACACCGTCACCGCGCTCTATTTATATACAAAGTATCAAGTCATTATTAAACTTTAAACTTATCGATTGCCTGATAGAGCACACGTGCTTGCTCAGACACCTCTTCGCTGGTTTGCGCATTAGTCGCCGCATGACCAGATGCCTCTTGAGCGATATCACGAATGCGTACCACGTTTTTATTCACCTCAGAAGCCACTTGGCTTTGCTCATCAATTGCGGTGGCAATGTGGGTACTCATATCCATAATGGTTTGTACATCTTCGGTGATTGAGCGAAGTAACTCACCGGCTTTACTTGCCTGTGCTGCACTTTCGCCACCTTGCGTACGACATTGCTGCATAATGCTTACCACTTCTTGCGTACGCCCTTGTAAGGTCGAAATAATGCTCTCGATCTCTTGCGTTGAATCTTGGGTACGCTGCGCAAGTGAGCGAACTTCATCTGCTACTACCGCAAAGCCACGGCCTTGTTCACCGGCACGCGCCGCTTCAATGGCTGCATTGAGTGCCAGTAAGTTTGTTTGCTCAGCAATGCCACGAATAACATCAAGTACAGAGCCAATGGTTTCAGCGTCTTTTTCTAACTGCGACACCACGCTTGACGCATTACCGAGTGAATCAGATAAGTGGTTAATTTGCACCACCGTTGATTCAACCTCAGAACGACCTTGCTGCGCGCTTAAGTTAGTCGACTCAGCTTTTTTCGCTGCAGCTTCTGTATTGTGTGAGATATCTTGAATCGTTGCCTGCATTTCGGTGGCTGCTGTGGCAACCATATCAGCTTCGTGCAGCTGCTCTTGCATACCTGAGCTAGTTGCTGCTGTCGTTTCAGATAAATGTTCTGTTGCCACGTTAAGAGTACTTAGCGCTGTATTTACCTCGTAAATCAGCTTTTTAAAATCACTGATCAAGCTATTAAAGTCGATCGTCATAGTGGTGATTTCGTCTTTACCTGATTGAGTAATCGACATACTTAAGTCGTTATTGCGACGAATTTCGTTAATCGTGTGGTACACACGTTCGATAGGCTGAATAATTGAGCGGCTAGTAAAGTAAACTAATAACATCACTAAAATGCTCGCAATTATAAACACAAGAATGGCAATCAACTGCGCACTAGCCGCACTCGATTCTACAAACTCTTTTGTTTGTTCTGTAAGCTCCGTAACAATTGCATCACTAAGCTCAACACTGCGTTTCATCTCACCGAGTGCCCCTGATTCTAAATCAAGACCCAAGGTAACTTGTGCATCAACTAAGGCTTTAAATTTACTTTGATAAGTCGTAAGCAAACTAAGCAATTGGTTTTCGTAATTTGCATCGAACCCAGCGTTTTTAATCTCTGAGCTAAAACGAGCAACTAAATCATCAAACTTGCCCATATACTTTAAATCAAAGCGCAGCATAAAGTCTTTTTCTGCACGGCGAAGCTGTAACATTAAAGCCAGTAATTTATAGTTTTCGCGCTCACTTAATAATGTTTCTACTTGATGCACCGCACCACGTAAATCACCATAAAGTGCATCTTTAGGGTGTAAACCTATTTTCTTTTGTAGTACCACAACTTCATTGAAGTCATCGTAATAAGTTTTCGCAAGACGTCTAAATTCATTTAGCTTAGATGAGTCCATCGACAAATCTTTTACTAACTCGTCTAGTCGTGCCATTTTAATTTTAAGTTGCGAATACTCTTTCTCAAAAAGCTCAAGGCTATCGACATCTTTGTAAAACAAAAAGTTTTTTTCATGTTTACGCATTGCAAGTTCATGAATGTCGAGCTCCTCCGCATTTTGAATTGTTTCGTTGAGCTTAAGCATCATGCGCGACTCAAAGATAATTACACACAGCATCACAATCATTGCAAGACCAACAACGAGCGCGTTTAACTGCAAACGTCGCTTTATAGTTAAGTTTTGTAATACATTCATTCAAAGTGCCCTATAGAAACATGCATTTAAAGTATAGCTAAACTATTTAAAGCAGCTAATAAAAAGTGGTTAAACTTGCCGCGCATTTTCCAATATAAGGTACTTTTAAACAATCAGTTTTTGTTCTAAATCAACCTGTTGCCATAGATGATTATGCAATTTATCCAGCTTTTCCCATTGTTTTTTTTGCAACCAATCAACCAAAGGTGCTGGATCACTCGGAAAATTGAGTTTTTTGTTCTGTGGCGATTGCAACCAATCATCCATAGCATTGGGGTTTAAATAGCTCATCACATGGGCTGCACCCATCGACAATAGCGTCTGCGCATTAATCCCCTGCTCAAATTGTTTTCCAAGTGGTTTTAGCAATAGCTTTTTACCTAATTGTAACGCTTCACTCGCAAGTTCAAATCCGGCGTTGCCAATTACACCACCAGCATTGGCCAAATCATTTAAAAAGCCAACGCGTGAAGGCGCTCGCAGGTGAATATTTCCGATTGAGCAATCCTGCGCATCTGGGTGATAACAGTAAAACTCACGCTCAGGAAAGTCTTTAAGGTAGTCGACCACACTGTCTAAATTCTCAAAAGGTAGATACACCAATACCTTATTTTCGACCATCACCGGGTTATCATGGTGATGACTTGCAATAAATGGTGGAATGATGTTTTCTGCATAAGGCTGCCAATGCACCCCTAAATAAACACTCGCTGGCGCATAATTACGGATCAGGGCACGACGAAAGAAAGCTCGGCCAAACATCGGCACTTTATCAGATAAAAACGCCGCTTGATGGCTCATACCAATAACAGGGATACCTTGCTGTTTAGCAGCCCATGCGGTAATCGGCTCAAAGTCATTAAACACCAAGTCATAGTGACGTAAATCAAGGTTTTTTATATCTTTAATCAATTGTAGTGGGCGCGCATTCTTTAAAGTTTTAAAGCTATCAACTTGCCCCGATTTGCTGGTAAACGACAAACCTCGAAAAGCTCGGTAGTCGGCAAAGTCATCCATATCAAAGTAGTCTTGCTCTTTACGACCCGAAAACACATAGTCAACATCGACTCCTAATGCTTTAAAGGTCGTTGCCATTACTCGTGCTCGAGTAATATGGCCATTACCCGTACCTTGAATACCGTACAAAATTCTCATATAGATCCCACCACCATTACAGCTAATACTGCACAACTTGAACCCATCACTGCGCCAATCACCACATCGGCGGGGTAATGCACACCAATAATCACTCTCGATGCCGCCACCCCTGATGCCCACATCAGCCACAGCACAGCAAATTCCGGAAAATAGATAGTCAAAATCGTCGTCACCACAAATGCCCCTGCACTATGCCCCGACGGTAAGCTAAATTGGTCGCTCGGCACCAAATACGCGCCTTGCACTAAGCAGTCGCAAGGTCTAACCCGCGCGATACGCTTTTTAGCTAAAAAGTAAATAGGTCGCTCAATAGCAAAGCCCACCAATATACTCATCGCCAGTTGTTGAAAGTGCAGCTGCTCGGTGAACCACCAAAAACCAAGAAACAACACCACGTAAAGTCCGCCATCGCCGCTTTTCGAAAAGCCAAGCGCTGATCTTCTAAGCCAAATTGGCGAAGCGTCGTTGAATACACTTAAAAACAGCTGTTCATCCACTTTTGCCAATTTAGTAAGTATGTTGTTTGCCATGGTGAGCTCCTTGTCATACTTTGCGTCTAATTTTTATACTCATCTCAGCTTAGGCGCTAAAAATAACAATTAGGTGACGCTTTTGAGACACTAATGTTGCGATGGCGAAATTCCTTTGATTTAAACCAATAATCCGCTATTAAGTCGTTGTTATTGAGTTGTATCAGGGTATACTGAGTACTAAACAGACAGTCTCTTTAGAGGATGAAAAAATGGATTACAGCACTTCTGATTTATGCGACCACTTTGCAGATGTGGTTGATGTGCTCGAACCAATGTTTATCAATTTTGGTGGACGCCCAAGCTTTAGTGGTCGAGTAAAAACCGTTAAATGCTTTGAAAATAACGAGCTGATCCGCGAAATTTTATCAACAGATGGCACCGACAGCGTGTTATTGATTGATGGTGGTGGTTCAACCCGACGCGCCCTTATTGATATAGAGCTGGCTGAAATCGCATTAGAAAACAACTGGCAAGGCATTATCGTTTACGGTGCAATTCGCCATGTTGATGAACTTGAAGAGCTAGACTTAGGCATTCAAGCAATTGCGTCTATTCCTGTTGCTGCCGATAGTGAAGGTGCAGGTGAAGATGGCATTGGCGTTAACTTCGCAGGCGTATCTTTCTTTGATGACGACTTTGTTTACGCTGATAGCACCGGTATTATATTATCTGCTGAAGAATTAGAGTTAGAAATAATAGAAGACTAATCTCGGTGACAAACTACCTTAAAATTTATGATGAAGCGGCGGTAAAGCACTTATGCGTCCGCCGCGCTAACGAACTTAAAGCTTGGCAAGCCCTTGCCCTTCTCGACACTCAAGTTAACGCCCCACAAGCTCTCATCGATGCAAAACACTTCGGTATTCGCTATGTTTTAGTTGGCGTATGTGAAGATATTGGCCCTCGCGCTAACTTAGGTAACAGTGGCTCAGGGCAAGCGTGGCAGGCGTTTTTAAAACGCTTTTTAAACCAAACGCATAACCAGTTTTTAAATCATGAGCGTGTGTTATTGCTCGGCGAAGTGGCCCTTGATGATTTAAACCAACAAGCTGCCAACCTTGATAATAAAAACGACGCTGATTTAGCCAAACTCCGTGAATTATGCGCTGATATAGACACCCGCGTTGAGCAAGTGCTTGCGATGATTTTTGCAGCTGGCCTTGAGCCAATTGTGATTGGTGGCGGCCATAACAACTGCTTAGGTATTTTACGCGCCCTTAGTAAGCAACATGGCAAACCAGTCAACGCTATCAACTTAGACCCTCATGCTGACTTCAGAAAGTGTGAAGGTCGTCATAGCGGTAATGGCTTTAGATATGCTTACAGCGAAAACCACCTCGCTGATTACCATGTGATGGGATTACACGAATTTAAAAATAACCAAGCGATTATGGATGCCCTGACAAGCGCAAACTTCACTTTTGATAGTTACCAAGACATTCAAGTACGTCGCAACGTTGATTTCTCTTCAGCATGTAAACACGCATTAGCGCAGTTTGATAATGCACCGCTTGGAGTCGAAGTCGACCTAGACAGCATTTCTTTAATGCCGGTTAGTGCATACACTAACTGTGGCTTTAGTGTAAGTGATGCAGAACATTTTGTGCATTTAGCAGCTAGCCAAACAACTGCTCGCTACCTTCACTTATGCGAAGGCGCCCCATCACAACACCCAGTTGGTTTAGAAGCAGGTATGAACGACGCAGGCCAAATAATCACCGCCCTAGTGAATGCGTATTTGCAGGCGAGAGAGGCAAGTTAGAAAGAAGCGAGAAACGAGGTAACGACTGATTTTTGTGGGGTGGGTTGAACGTAGCGATGCTCAACACATAGAAGCGGTCAGCTCTCAGCCTTCAGCGGTCAGACGCGCGAAACAAGTTTCACGCCTACCTGTAGCAGCGGCTTTATGCCGCGACCCTTTAATGGGCAGTAAGGTTCGAGATAAAGCGCGATGTAACGAGTCAAACTACTCGCCAACTTTCAATCTGATTGATCTGACTCCATAAAAGTAGACACCTTTTTGGAGTCAGTAATCATGAAAGTAAAACCATATCGTAAACATTCACTCGAATTTAAAATAAAAGTCGTTCAAGAGTCGTTAGACACCACAGATACA
>NZ_JBECOT010000034.1:0-45731 GCF_040104395.1 Pseudoalteromonas sp. BZA4 | reverse complement strand
CCATGGCGCTTTTTAAACAAGATACATCTAAGTCAGCTAGTATGGCGAGGAAAAAGAAAATGGCAGGGCTAGACGATGATTACCGCTCAACCCTGTTAGAGTCTGGGATTAAAATGCGCTAGCCGTGGCTTTAACAAGGCGTAATAACCAAAAATAAAAAAAGCGGCTAGGCCGCTTTTTTGCTTTACGAAAGAATGAATAATAATGAAACTAGGTAAACATAGGGTGGACAATTCCGTTAGTCCACAAGATAGCTGTCGCAGCTAAAATAATTACCAGTAAGATCAGCCCACACGTGACCACCGAACTGGCATAGATAAAACCTCGCTCTTCAGGTATGTGCATTAAAATTGGCACCCCTGTGTAGAGTAAGTAAACTGAGTAGGCTAGTGCTACAAGGCCTACGCACACCACAAACCACAGTTCAGGTAAAAATGCCGCAAATGAAGACATAAATACTGGCGTTGCTGTATAAGCTGCAAGCTCTAGGGTTTGTGTAAAGGTGGGTTTTGCACCAAAGGTCACTGCCATCCAATGAGCTAAGTATGCCAGTGCAAAAACGCCCGCAATTAGTGCAAAGTACATCGCAACCGCGATAAGTAATGCACTATCATGGGTTAAGTATACGGCCTCACCTGCGCCAATACTCCAGCCCAAATAAACAGATGAATAGTAGCCCATTATTGAAGGAATACAGGCGATTAATAAAATATGCGATAAGCTATAGCGCAAGCTTTCGTGACGGTTATCAATTGTCTGCCATTCTTCGAGTGGGTGAGCGTATAAGCCCCATAAGTGGTTTAGAATCATAATCATTGCCCCTGTAAAAAAGGAATATGAGCTGTTTATTTTTGTACAGCTTTGATTAAGTTATGGTTCAGTAATTAAATCTTGTCAAGAAGCTGAAATAATCGAAATAGTCGATTAAATGTAACTCTTTAGTGCATATAGAAAATTACTTTGCACTGATGTGGGTCATGGAATGCGGGCTAATTTATGTGATAAAATCGAATTAAGATTTTTGATGAGAAGTTATTCAGTGCCTTATTCTGATTTGTTAGCACCCATTCATTCTTTTTTAAACTGCGAAACGCCTGATGAGTGGATTGCTGCGGCAACCAAAAAAGAAAACTTAGATGTGGTTTTAATCGACCATCTTATCTGTGAGCTAATGACTTGGTTGTGCACATTGCTAAATCATTGTACAACGATTTTATCTATGAGTTGTGACAATGGTGCATCATTCCTTAGCTCAAAATTTACAGGTTTGGGGGTGTAACGTGGACGAATTGTTGAAACCTATATATACGTTTTTAAAATGTGAAACACCTGATGAGTGGATAACCGAGGCAACAAAACGAGAAAGCTTAACTGTATTGCTAACGGACCACTTAGTGTGTGAGTTGAAAGCAGCTCAGTCCGCAATGTTCTTAATCAGAAAGTACGCTGTTGATAAAGCTAGTGGTGATGCTCTACTTGAATGGTTAAAGCCATTCGAAACACTCATTTACAAGCGTGAGGGAAGTTGGCGTGAGCTGGCTGACAAGAATAAACTAACCAAGTCGATGATTCCAAAGTCAAATACCCCATATGGACAAGACCTTATCGATAAAATGGTTATACTCATTAAAGAAGAGCTACACCACTTTTATCAAGTGCTTGAGATTATGGACGAGTATGGCATCGAGTACGAAAGTATCACGCCATGTCGCTATGCAAAGGGTATGTTGCGGAATGTGAAAACTTACGAGCCAGATGCCTTAGTAGATAAGCTCATTGTTGGTGCGTACATTGAAGCGCGCTCATGTGAGCGGTTTGCCAAACTAGCACCACATGTTGATAAGCGTTTAGGTGATTTTTATATCTCATTACTTCGCTCAGAGGCTCGTCACTACCAAGACTACTTAAAGCTGGCACAAGAAATTAGCGAGTTTGATATTTCTGAGCGAGTCGAACTTTTTGGTATCGTTGAAGCAGAGCTAATTGCTACACCTGATGATGACTTTAAGTTTCACAGTGGCTTGCCAGTTTCTGTTGCTAGTAAGTGCTAGGTAGCAGCTGAAATGACGCTTAACGATACCCTAGAACTCGATAGAGCTATAAAACTTACTAGCTCTTGGTCACTTCGAGGTGAGAAGGGAACTAATAGGTTTACGAACCGAGTAAGCTATAAAAATATAGCAGCAGTAGAGGAGTTACTCGAATTACTAAAAAGTGACTTTCATAATCAAAATAAAAAGTTTCATAAGAGTGTATACCGTGAGTACCTGTGTATCATTCTGGCACACTTGCTTTTTGCTAGGGAGTACGAGTGTAGGGTAAGGTACTCTCGTTCAACCAGTCATTGCTCCGGCGATATAAATTCAGTAATTGTAATAAAGGTGTTGGAGTTCCTCGGTACACTTTCTCTAGTTAAGCAGCATATAGCTGCTCCAGTTGAAGGAAATCCTGAGCAGTCTACTTTTTGGCCAACAGAAAAGTTCACTAGTTATTCTACTGATAAGTTAGAGTGGCAAAGCATTGCATTTGTGGATGACTTCATCTGCTTGAGAGGTGAAAAAGTTCAAGACGAGTTACCCCTGCCTGAACCCGCAAAGCACTTGTATAGCAGAGTTAGCAAGGTTAACTCTTTTTTGCAAAACACAAGGATCCTTCAAGATAATAAAAAGCTAAAAGTTGTGCTGAGACGGGTATTTAAGTACTCACTTGAACTTGGCGGTAGGTTTTACACTCGAGGTGGGTTTCCTTACCAAACCATTAAAAAAGAGCATCGAAAATTAATAACGATTGATGGTTATCCTACCAAGGAAGTTGACTTCAAAGCGATGCACCTAAACATGCTATATGCTTGGGCAGGAATCAAGCTAGATCAAGATCCTTATGTAATAGAGGGACTAGAGCGAGATGTTGTTAAGGCGCTTGTATTACGCTTTGTAAACTCTGAGAACTTGGGTGGTTTTAAGTCTGCCGTTACTAAAAGCTCAAGTCCAGATTTTAAACAAAGAATGGGCTGTCCAATTGAAAGAGCTAAGATACATCCAGATTCCAGAAAAAGCTTCATAGAGGGTCTTCCTGATGGCATAACAGGGGAGGAAGCACACGGCTATCTAGCATCGGCTTATGCTGATATTAGCGAGTATATAGCCCAAGAGAACATTGGGTTAAGACTTCAAAACACAGACAGTAGAATCATGGATGTAATTCTGGTTGAATTGTGCGAAAGAGGTATAGTTGCACTGCCTATACATGACTCAGTCATAGTCAAAGAAAATGACGTCTCAACAGTAATGGAAGTCATGAAAAAATCTTATAAGGACATCATGGGTGGTTATGAGATTGATGTGTCAGTTTCGTAGTTGTAATAAGCTGCGGCGCAGGTAGTTATTTAATTGAGCAGTTGTATATGGTTGGGATGGTCGTACTGTTATTCTAATAATTTGTCTTTATCATTAGAGATGTTGTTGTGTTAATTACTGATAACAAAGGGTAACACTCCCACGACAGAGTCGGGGGAGTACGTGTTAGGCGTAAGCCTAACACGTCCTAGCGGCTGCCATATGGTCTATGGCTTTCAATGTTGTTCTGGTCTTACCGTGTTTGTAAGTAGTCTTATATAGCCTGTTTCTTATAGAGTTTGTTATACACAATGCTGTTATGTGTTCATTGTTGTGTGCGCATTGATTGTCTTAATAGATCAAATTAAAGGGGGGTAGTCGATATGTATTTAGTGCTACCCCTAGTACATATCACCTGACAATAAGGCTGTTGACGTTGTTGCACCTTGGAATTCCCTGCGCTGTAATTCTTTTCGAGCTTAGCTTCCACAGTGAAAGCCACTGGGTAGTATGGTAGCCTTTGGTTTTTGGCAGTGATTCCTATGTTTCCCTTGAAACAAAAGGTTTTTTTACTACGGTCTGGGATAAGGCTTGAGTTGTCGGTACGAAAAATTAGCATCCTGCGGCGCAAGGGTTTTGAAAGCACTTTCACATCCTGCCAGTAATTTTAGACTGCTAGGAATAAGTTGGTACATCTTACTCATTTTATTTTTGTCTTAAATTTCAAATCGTTATGTTTTTTCGGTCGTGTGCAATTGTCGTTGTTGGTTGTTAACATTACGAAGCGCTTATTATGTTAACTAAGTTGAGAGCTTTGGGCATTACTTAAACAATTGAAGACAAGCTAATGATTTGTGTGTATAAAATAGTAGTATGTTTAGTTCTTATACTTGAGAGGTGCCTCTCTTAGACAGAGTATAGAGAGCTATGAAATTTTAGTGACATCAATTCATGCTTAAACAGCAAACTCTATGGAGGGAGTATGGCATTCGATACCAAAATTTTTAAACAAAAAGATTTTAGAGAAGCCATAGACAAGTTGGAAGACTTACTATCACACTCAAAAGCTGTTTTGCTGGGGGCTGGGGCAAGTTTCTGTGCTGGCCTCCCATTAACCAACCAGCTTACAGAAAAAGCCCTAAAAAGTGCACAGCTATCAGATGACTCTAAGCAAATTTTAGCTGCCATACAAAAAAATTTTGAAGGGGCAGAACCAACACCACACATAGAAGACTTCCTAAGTGAGCTGGTTGATTGGCTCGCTATTACAGCTCGTCGGGTTAATCGCAATGTTATAGCTAGTAAGGTGAAAATTGGTGGTATTGAGTATGATCATGAACAATTGCTAAAAGCTATAACTGAGATCAAACTTGCGATTTTTGAACTCATTAATATCACTGTGAACTCAGCATTTCATGAGCGCTTTGTTAAAGCTTTACACCGACCTATGAGGCCGGGTAAAAGCAGCATGCCTTCTACTATTGATTATCTAGTGATGAACTACGATACGTTAATTGAAGATTCTCTAGCACTCTCACAGTTAAGATATGCTGATGGAATAGAAGGTGGTGTATCAGGGTGGTGGAACCCTGATACATTCGGACAAGATAATTTAGATGCAAGAGTTTTTAAGTTACATGGTTCGATTAATTGGGCTGAACATACGACTTCATCTACACCGTTACGTATCGCTTCTCATCTCAAACGTAGCCAAGATCTAACATCAAAGATTATGATTTGGCCTGCTTCTACTAAATATCGTGAAACTCAACTAGACCCATACGCAAATTTAATGCATAGAGCGAGAACGGTTTTAAACCCTAAGGGTGGTAGTCAACGTGTGCTACTTATTAATGGGTACAGCTTTGGTGATGCGCATATTAACTTAGAGATTGAACGAGGTTTGAAGGCTTCTAATGGCAACTTGACCATAATAGCATTTACCAATGAAGCAGAGCCTTCTGGAATACTGAAATCTTGGTATGAAGATAGCTCGATAAATGAGCAGGTGGTGATTTTTGCAGATAAAGGTTTTTATCACGCTGAACAGAATATAACCACAGATGATAGTATCGAATGGTGGAAATTCGAGAACCTGACTCAGATTCTTGAGGGGGATATTTAATATGGACAACAAATATACAAAGCCCATCGAGAATTTAGCGATTGGTAAAATTATCGAAGTAGATGGTTCGCGAATTATTGCTGAACTGGACCCATCAATTTCTGACCTCTCTAGAGTATTTGCTGGTGAAAACTACCCTATAGGGCAGTTTGGCTCTGTTATAAAAATCCACTTTGCCCGCCGCTCTATTTATGGTTTGGTGAGTCGGTTACGTATGAAAGCTGACTACCAGTTAGAAAAAGGCTTACCTGTGGCCTCTTCCGATGAGCGTATCATTGAAGCTGACTTATTTGGAGAGGGAGAATGGTGTAGAAAGGAAGGTGGTGAGTTTTCTCTTGAATTCGAGCGTGGTGTGGCTACATACCCACTACCTCAGCAAACTATTTATTTGACACCTAAATCAGAGCTCAGGTTCATTTATGGTGACGCCAAAGGGGCTGTTATTCAGCTTGGTGAGCATGTAGGTTCAGGGGGGGCACCTTGCTACGCTGAGCTAAATGAGCTATTAGGTAAACATACCGCTATTCTTGGTTCCACAGGCTCTGGTAAGTCTGGCACCGTTGCAGCGGTAATTCACAGTATCTTAGAGCGCGGACAGATAGCTAATCATAAACATTGGCACCCGCAAATTATTCTGCTTGATCCTCATAATGAGTATGGTAAGGCTTTCCCTAAGCATCAGCGCTTATCTACTGATGAAGGTTCACTGAGGCTGCCTTATTGGTTACTTGATCTTGAAGAGTCACTCAGTTTGTTTATTGGCAGGACTGAGTTTGCTGCCACATCACAGTCAAATATTGTTAAAAATGCTTTAATTACTGTACGTGAGCAGGCAGCAGAAAAGTTAGGACTTGCCAAGGAACAATTAACAGTAGACTCACCGATCCCTTATGTTATCGGCGATAGTAGTGGGTTAGATCATTTAGGTATGAAAGACGGGGAGCCTTATACTCAAGGGCTTATAGGGGCTATTAATGAACAAAGGCCACAAGGCAAAGATAAAAAAGCTCATGAAGATTACAGTAAAGTTATTCGCAAGATTGACTCATTACTAAAAGATGGTCGTCTGAAATTTATGATGGAAAGCTGGGATGGAGAAGGGGACCCTCTTCCTTCAATAGTTAGTCAATTTCTGACACAAAAATCAACGACTCAGATAGTTGATCTTTCTGGAGTACCTAATGAAGTTGCAGGTGTAGCCAGCGCAGCGATAGCGCGAATTATTTTTCAACTTAAAGTCTGGCAGACGGAAGATGAACGTAAAAGTAGTCCTGTGCTATTAGTTTGTGAAGAAGCCCATCGATACGTACCTAATCGTGGAGAAGCCCAGTATCAGGCAGCTCAGTCCGCAATTCGGCGCATTGCAAAGGAAGGACGGAAATACGGTGTTGGCTTATTGTTGGTCTCGCAGAGACCAAGTGAAGTTGAAGCAACAGTGCTTTCACAATGCAACTCATGGATAGTGCTAAGAATTACCAATGATGCTGACCGAGAACACGTTCGAAGTGTGTTACCTGACTCTATGTCTGGTTTAACTAAAATGTTATCAGGTTTAAGGCGTCAGGAAGCGATTTTTGTCGGTCAAGCAGCAAGCCTACCCACCAGAGTTATGATTCGCAGCCTCTCTGATGAGCAACTTCCTCGTTCTAACGATGTGAACTTCGATAAGGGTTGGCAAAAGGAAGCGATAAATCTCGAGCAAATTAATGATGTAGTTACTAAATGGCGATATCAGACTAAGTGATTACATTGAGTATAGACTTTACCTAATAATTAAGTTGTAAGTTAGTGCGTGAAATTTATTTGCTAAAAGTACTAAAATTGGCAGATGAGCAGTTCATACTTACTAGTGATTATTAATTGCAACTTTTACATATAAGGGGCTACTTTAAGGTGGATCAAGATTGGATACTTCTAAAGAAGGAGAGCCGTCGTTCTTACTCTAAATCGACGTGGGTACCTCTGAGGGCATCTATTAATGAAGAAAACGGAAACGTTAAAAACTCAGGTTATAGCAGTGAGTTTTTTGGATGTGGGTCTGTCGCATTCCCACCAGAAAACCGAGGGGTTGCTGAAAAATTGAGCTGGACAGATATTGGGCTTAGCCGACCAATAGCTCCCTACGCGTATGAAGATGGTTATTATGCGACGATATTCGATTATCAGTATAGTGATAAAGAGCCGATAGGTGTTCACTTAGTCTTAGAGATGCCTCAACCTGTCGTTGGAGTAAGGCTATGGATATTAAATCCAGACCTTATTGCTGCCTTGCGACTCATAAAAGAAGGCTTGTCTTGGGTTCGGCCTGAGGAAAATTTTGAAGAGGTTGCACGTGAAGTACTAAATGAGGATGGTGAGCAGTGTCTCATCGAAATCAAAAAAGAATACCTTATAGATTATTTGGCAGCGAGAAACTTGGCTTTGCGACTATCTTACTATCGTCAAAGAGTTGAGAATGTCACCTCTCTCGAAACTAGCTCTTATAAAGGTTTACAAGACCACGAAGAGGAAAGGGATAGCGGGCGATTTTCACTTTTAATTCGGGATATAAACACCGTTTTTGGTGGAAGTTGGGCGATGTTGCGTACTTGGCGGACTGATGTTGACGAAGACGAAGATGCTCCTGTGATAGGACCGCAAACAGAAGACAATACGGATTTCGAAAGCTCCGAAGGGTACAATAGTGGTTATGAAGGTACAAGAGTTGAGGGAGAGTTTTGGCGGGATGAGTGGATTGACCATAAAGGCACTAGCACCCGAGTAAGGGGGGATGTAGATGATAACCTGCCACACTTTATAGTTGAAACAGATGGAACCCGCTTACCATCTACTTCACTAAGTAGCGAAGACATAGGTCGGTGGCTTTGGTTTCGCTCTTCTATTATTAATGAGCTCCTTGGGCTACGAGGCTTCTCTTTCCAATGGTATACTGCTGAAACTGGCTGCATTAGAACTACTTCCGAATATTCGATTCATTTTGGTATTAACTCTTCTGATTTGATAACTATATATGCTTGCGACATTGCTCGCCTACCAGCATGGGAACAACGTATTTGGGCGGCGCACAATGTCGTGCCAGATGGGAAAGTATCTAGTGAGTTGTTAGACTCTCAAGTGAAAGCTCAGCCTGCGGTAACCCATGCAGTGGAAGAGCTTCTTTTAGATGTCATGACGATGCTAGAAAGAGATTTTAGTGAGGCGTTTGGCATTACTATTTTTACTCATGATGTAAGCCGCTCTGAGGCAATGAAAAGCATATCTCGATTTGCAAGTAAAGATCAGCCTTCTCTTCTGCGATTGGCTAAAGAGCTCATTCGTGTCTTTTCCGATAGATTGGATGTGCGCGAGCTTCGCAAGCTTTCAACACACCCGAAAAAGAAGGATCTAGCTTCAAATAAGCTCCTTGAGGATTTGCTAGCTCAAAAAGTAGGTCAAGAGAGAGCTCGTGAAGTTTTTGGTCCAATTGTAGGTGCTTATGATATGCGAATAGGTGATGCGCACCCAACTAGCTCAAAGATTGGCGACGCATTAAGACTAGCAGGGGTTGATGAAAGCAAAACTTTTCTAAGGCAAGGTGAACAGTTAATATCTAATTTTGGTGAGTCAATTTGGCGGGTTAGCAAGTTATTGTTCGAATAGTTGCAGACGCAGCATTTCGTGATGTGGGTAAAGAACTTACTTTCATCAAAATTTACCAATGTGTGGTATTAACGTCTATATAGGTTGTGATTGGAATGGTACGCAGCGATTTAATAAATGAAGTCCTATATATGGCTGAAAGTATTACTGAGAACTTCAAGTCAGTAGAGGGAAGCTGTTTGTATATGAGCTCATTGCTATTTTCAATGATTAATGAACACCTCCCTGTAGAGGCCTTTCTTGTGACTGGAAGTCTATCAGTTGGTGGGTATAAGGTTTTTACTCATAGCCCAATCAAACCACAGTTAACCCAAAAGTCAGGTGTGATTGGGCAATGGAATGGTCATGCTTGGGTCGAAGTGGAAGATATTATTTTTGATTTGTCTATATTTCGAACAGTCTTTGCACCTTCAACTTCCGACCATATTCAGAGAACTTTTGAAGACAGATTTAATCGTGACACGGCTTACTTAGTAGGGCAAAAAAGTAAGTTAATCGAAATGGGCATAGAATATAGGCCTTTGGAGCAACTGTTTGAAGATGATGCAACTATATTCATACAAAGCTCCGAGAAAATGAAGTTAATAAGAATTTAGCACTTCTAGGCGGTCGTCGCTTTTTCGAGTTCGAGCAAGTAGCTTATTAAATCTGTTGTACAACGATTGGGGATTAATATTCGATCACGCACTTGAGCTAATCTTAGTGAGGTCACCACCTTTTTTGTTCGAGCAGGTAGCTTATTAAAGCTGTTGCCCAATGGTTGGGCTGTTAATATTCGATCACGCACTTGAGGAACACTTTAGTTAAGTGATGTCACCACTTTTCTTGTGCACGAGCACGTTGCTTATTAAATCTGCTGTACAACGGTTGTGCTCTTAATATTCGATCACGCACTTGAGGAACGCTTTAGTTAAGTGGGGTCACCACTTTTTGTGCACGAGCACGTTGCTTATTAAATCTGTTGTACAACGGTTGGGTTGTTAATATTCGATCACGCACTTGAGGAACCCGTTAGTGAAGTGAGGTTATCACTTCTTAGTGTTCGAGTCCGTAGCTTATCAAAGCTGTTGTGCAATGATTGGGCTGTCAATATTCGATCACGCACTGAGCTAATCTTAGTGAAGCCAGCACTTTTTTGTGTTCGAGCACGTAGCTTATTAAATCTGTTGTA
This sequence comes from Pseudoalteromonas sp. BZA4, assembly GCF_040104395.1. Taxonomy (NCBI): domain Bacteria; kingdom Pseudomonadati; phylum Pseudomonadota; class Gammaproteobacteria; order Alteromonadales; family Pseudoalteromonadaceae; genus Pseudoalteromonas; species Pseudoalteromonas sp. BZA4. The sequence continues at coordinate 35,461 of NZ_JBECOT010000034.1, read as the reverse complement.
CAACGATTAGGTTGTTAATATTCGATCACGCACATACTTGTTTAGCTGATTGAATTTCCTTCTTTACCCGGTAGACAGTAGCAACGCTACAGTCTGCAAGTTTAGCTATTTCTTCCGCTCCAAGGTTCTTCTCAATGTACCGCGTGACCTTTTCTCTAATAGCGTAGTTCTTACTCCGTCCGCCGATCTGCTTACCCTGAGCTTTAGCATTGGCCAAGCCTTGCTTAATTCTTTCACGGCGCTTATCGTTGTCTTGGCGAGCCATGGTTGCCATAAGATCAAGTAGCATATTGTTGACTATCTTTAAGATATTACTTGTGAGGTCATCATCACTTATCAATGTGTGAGTTGTTGGTAGATCAGCTACTATAAGCCGTAGACCCTTCTTGTTAATGATTGCTTTTAGCTGGTACCACTCATCTAGAGGTAGGCGGGAAAGGCGGTCGACGCTCTCGACAAGAAGTACCTCATCGGCATTCGATTCAGTGAGCAGCATACCTAGTTTTGGCCGCTTTAAGCTAGTACCAGTGTAGTTTTCAACGTATTTCCCTACTATCGTTATGTTTTTGCTTTTGCAAAAAGCTGTAAGCTCTTGTTCTGCGCGATAGGCATCTTGTTCTTTAGTGCTTGCTCTCATGTAGATTCTGGCGTTCATATTCCCTCACTTCTCATTAGCCTATGGCTTTATTAACCCTATTGAGAAACTCTCAATAGACATCATAATTAATGGCTACTGAGAGTTTATTTTTCAAAGCTTCACGATCTTTGTAATTCTCGTTTAGGTATAGTCAATTGAGGCCATGACGTGATTTTGTTTTTTCATGTTCGTCATCTATTTCCTGTATCTTTTTGTCGAAGTTAGTTAGGAAGTCGTCTTGGCTCTCATCTACTTGCTGGTCAATCCCTTTGAAGCTCTCGGGTGGCAATTTTTTACGAAGGTTTTGGAGCTCAACTGCTTGCTTCCAGTAAGCTATGTCTTCATCTGTCATCTTGGTAAGTGGGAAGAGCAGGTTCTCTTCGCTATAGTATTCACTCGAAATTTTTAATTGTGGCAATGGATAGTTATCACACTTAACGACGTACTTTTTAATTTTCTTGTCAAAACCTTGGTACTCGAAGTTCTGCTCCTCATTAAAGTAAAGTCGGCTGCCGTCCAGAAATGCGAACAACTGTAGTCTGTGCATGGCTATATTAAAGCGCTTAGGTTCTTTTAATAGATCGATCAAGTCTGGCAGTATTAACCCCGCACTTTCAACTCGACTCTCTTGACTCAGAGTTTGTAGTTGATTTTGAGTGTCTTCAATTTCATCCTCTATAGCTAGCGTGTATTTAATGGCGTGGCGTGCAGCATTTTTGTTCCCAGCTTCTTGCTCTTCTTCAATGACGGCTTGGTAGTTTTCCAGTTTAGACTTTAGCTTGGTGAGCTGTCTATTAAGGAAGCTCTCTTGTTGCAGTCTCTCTTTGTTGAGCTCAGACTTAGTAAGCCGTTCAAGTATCGTTCGGCGAGAGTACTCGAAGTAGAAATAATGGGCTACCACTAGAGGAAAGGTACCTGTGGTTGTACACTCAGGGCTTCTCTTGCCTATCCTTTGGGTGTTACTGCACCTTAGCAATGGGAGAGAGTAGCTTTGCTTCTGCTTGTTGTAGCTTCGTTGAATACTCATGCCACAGCCACACCCTTTGCATCGGATCAAGCCACTTAGTGGCCAAACGCTATCTGGTTTGACATTTTTGTTTTTACGATTTTCTCGAATGTCTTGTGCTAGGTAGTATGTATCTTCATCAATAGCGGCTTCATAAACTTTGTTGCCCCGCCACATGCCAATGGCCGACTCTTTGGAAATCCAGTCCATAACCGTACTGGCATTGGTCTTTTCAAGAAATGAAGCGTCTGGGTACTTGTCTTTGATAAAGTTTAATATGTTTCGCTGACCTTGCCCTGCAAGGTATAAAGCGAAGATATCGGTGATGATAGGTTTGTACTGATTACAGTTTCCTTCACGATCAAGCCAAAACGGTCGTCGCATTTTTGGCGTAATACCTTTTTTAGCGTTTTCTTCACGTCTAACATAACTTCCTTTGACCTTTCTTGAGCGATATTCAGAGTCTTCGAATGCAGCTTTAATTTCGACTATTAACTCGATTCTACCAACGAGGTCATTAACGGCATCAGGGGTGTATATTTTGTCTTTCTTTGTAATCGCAATAGATACCCCATTATTCCAGATCTTCTTTAATAGACCTTCGGCTTCTTCAATGTCCTGTCGTGTTAAGCGGCTAAAGTGTTCAATTAATACTATAGAATTTGGTTCAATAAGCCCCGCTTCAAGACGAGCTATAAACTCACCAAGTGCCCCTGTAGACACATTTTTACCCGTATATGCGGAGATACCTTCATCAATAATAGTTTCTGCAAGCTCGCAGTCAGGGTGCCTATTCAGCCAACCTTTAAGTTGTTCAGACTGCCTATGTAAGGAGCTGTTTCCTTTTTGTGAATCTGAGCTAAACCGCTGGTAGGCATACACTTTGCGTTTCATAATTTTGTATTTTTTACGTTATTTTTAGCGGATATTAATCAATGTGCACAGGTGGGTCAATAGTGAATTAAAAGCAGCTCAGTCTGCCATGTTTTTAATTCGTAAGTATGCAGTTGATAAAGAAAGTAGCGATGCGTTGCTTGAGTGGTTAAAACCATTTGAAACACTTATTTATAAGCGTGAAGGGGATTGGCGTGAGCTTGCAGATAAAAACAAGCTGACTAAATCAATGATCCCAAAATCGAATTCACCTTATGGGCAAGACCTTATCGATAAAATGGTGATGCTCATCAAAGAAGAGTTACATCACTTTTATCAAGTTCTTGAGATCATGGATGAATACGGTATTGAATATAAAAGTATTACCCCATGTCGTTATGCCAAAGGGATGCTGCGCCATGTAAAAACTTACGAGCCAGATGCCTTGGTAGATAAGTTAATTATAGGTGCTTACATCGAAGCACGTTCATGTGAGCGCTTTGCTAAATTAGCCCCACATGTTGATAAACGCTTAGGTGATTTTTATATCTCACTACTGCGCTCTGAAGCGCGTCATTACCAAGATTATTTAACTCTTGCGCAAGAAATCAGTGAGTTTGATATCACTGAGCGTGTTGAGTTTTTTGGTCAACTTGAAGCTGAGCTTATTTCAACCCCAGATGAAGACTTTAAATTTCACAGCGGTGTGCCTGCATAATATATTAAATCAGAGCGCCTGTTTGGCGCTCTACTGCTTAACGGAAAAATCCAGCTAGTTGCAAGCGAAGACTTACCTGATGGCATAGCAACCCAGTTTAAGATTACCTTGCCACGTTTGAAAAAGAACAAAATTAGTTAGCATAGGTTTTTTCATATAGTTGCGTAATGTGACTAATTTCTTTTTCATTCAGTTTATAATGCTTCAGTATCTCTATAAGCTTGCCTGACGCCGTAATCGCTTTAAGACCTAAAGATAAACTTTGCTGAAAAAGCTCAGCCTGAGGGTGATTTTTATCAGTAATCACATGTAAGTGTTGAGTAGCAAGATAGGGGGTAACTATTTCTAATTCTGTTTGCTTTGCTTGCTGTAAGCGCTCGCTATTATCGAGCCAATACAAGGCAACCTCTTTTGTGCCTGCAACTAAATCAACACGACCATGCTTTAATAGCAACAAGCTCTCAATCAAGCTACCTGTGGTCGTCATGCTAAGGTTTGGGTGGTGCTCAAATTGCTCACTTACCACATAGTCTTCACCTTTACTGATTGTATATGGCTTTAATGAATACAAAGAGCCAGTGTAAGTTATTTTGCTATCAACACGTTTGAATAACACGGTATGTGCGGTTGCTAATGAAGGTGAATATGTAAAATATCTCGCTCTTTGCTTTGTATAAAAAGCACCTAGCACTGCGACACGTTTATGGCGCTTGGCAAGCTTTAGCGCGCGAGCCCAATGTGTGTATTCAATAGTGGCTTGATGTTTTTGTGTTTTCAGTGCTGCGATGATGACTTCGTGCAGCCAGCCTGGCTTATTTGGCTCATCAATAAAATAAGGAGGAAACGGCTCTGTGACCAATTGCCAAGTTTGGCAATTGATTGAAAAGCTAATTAGTAAACAACAACATAAAAGGCTTAACCGACTCATCATAGATAATGCATTTTTTGACAATACTGGTTAAAGCATAGTTAAAAAATTGGTTATTTAAAGGGCGTGTGGACTAGTTTTTGTTGCTCTGGAGTAGCTCTTAAGTATGAACCTTGCTCATACCAGTCACCCAGTACAGTGCGGGTTAGTGTTTTTCCATTTTGCTTATAGTGATGCACATTAGGACGGTGAGTATGACCGTGGATCATATTAGTAACCTGATGCTTTTCAAACATGGCTAACACCGCATCTTCGGTCACATCTAAAATCTCTAATGCTTTGCCAGCTTGGCTTTGTTTTGATTTTTCGCGGGCGTTGCGGGCAATTTTTTTACGATACCAAAGCGGCATAGCAAGCATTAATTTTGGCCACCACCAACCACGACTTTTTTTACGAAACTTTTGATATTCAATATCTTGAGTGCACATTTCATCACCGTGCAAGATAACTGTTGGAGTACCGTATAAATCAATAACAACTTGTTCAGGTAGTAAAGTCATACTTGCGCTTTTTGCATAGTCTTCTCGCATAATGAAATCGCGATTACCATGAATAAAAAACACCTCAGTACCACTTTCACTGACTTGGGTTAAACGTGCGGCAACACTCTTTGAAAGGTCAGTTTGATAGTCATCACCTACCCATACTTCAAAAAAGTCACCCAAAATATAAAGTGCATCAACGTCATCATTAATAATCTTGCTATCAAGAAAATCAAAAAATGCCGCAGTGATGTCTGGGCGGTTTTCTGTTAAATGGAGGTCGGCAATAAAATAACTTTGTTTCATGGTTACTCGCAAAAAAGCGGGCAAAGGCCCGCTTAAAAAGACTAAACGATTAAATTAGCTAACCGTTACTTTTTCGATGATTACATCTTCAAGAGGTACGTCTTGGTGGAAGCCAGCGCTGCCAGTAGCAACACCTTTGATTTTGTTTACCACGTCCATACCTTCAACAACTTCTGCGAACACGCAGTAGCCCCAGCCTTGTGATGTTTCACTGCTGAAGTTTAAGAAGTCATTGTCGTTAACGTTAATGAAGAACTGCGCAGTCGCTGAATGTGGATCCGGCGTACGTGCCATTGCTAATGTGCCCACTTTATTTGCAAGGCCATTGTTTGCTTCGTTTTCGATAGGGTTGTTTACTTCTTTTTGAACCATACCCGGCTCAAAACCACCGCCTTGTACCATAAAACCATCAATTACACGGTGAAAAATAGTACCGTTGTAAAAGCCAGCATTCGCATACTCTAAGAAGTTTTTAACTGTGTTTGGTGCATCGCTTTCGTGCATCTTGATAGTGATGTCACCAAAGTTTGTGTGTAGTACAACCATGAGGTTTCCTATATTCAGGTTTAATAATGGGGCTATTTTATAGTAGTTGCCTTTGATTAACAAAGAGCTTGTTTAAAACGATTAACAAAGTGCTTATTCAATTGATAAAGCGCTAGAGCAGCGGCTTTGCAAGTGTTACCATAGAGAATCTCGAAACACCGTTAAGGACATTTTATAAATGGTACAAATTTACAACACACTTACGCGACAAAAAGAGCAGTTTAAACCCCTTGTTGATGGCAAAATCGACATGTACGTGTGTGGTATCACCATTTATGATTACTGTCACATCGGTCATGCTCGTACTTTTGTTGGTTTTGACGTGATTGTTCGTTACCTACGCCACATCGGTTACGATTTAAAATACGTTCGTAACATCACAGATGTAGACGACAAAATCATTAAACGTGCTAACGAAAATGGTGAGTCAATTAATGATCTAACGACTCGTATGACCAAAGCTATGCATGAAGATTTCGACAGCTTAAATATGCTGCGTCCGGATGTTGAGCCAACAGTAACAAACCACATGGATGAAATAATCGCTATGGTTGAGCGTTTAATTGCCAAAGGCCATGCGTATGTTGCTGCAGACGGTGATGTATTGTTTGACGTATCAACCTTTGAGCAATACGGTGCTTTATCGCAACAAGACCTAACCATGCTACAAGCAGGTTCACGTGTTGAAGTTGCACAAGATAAGCAAGATCCACTTGATTTCGTACTATGGAAAAAAGCCAAGCCAGAAGAGCCGTCATGGTCTTCACCATGGGGTGAGGGTCGCCCTGGTTGGCATATTGAATGTTCAGCAATGAGTTCTAAGCACTTAGGTGAGCACTTTGATATTCACGGTGGTGGTTCAGATTTGCAGTTCCCGCACCATGAAAACGAAATTGCTCAGTCATGCTGTGCAAATAACGGCAAGTACGTTAATATGTGGATCCACACAGGTATGGTTCAGGTTAATAAAGAGAAGATGTCTAAGTCTTTAAACAACTTCTTTACCGTACGTGACGTACTAAAAGAGTATGATGCTGAATCAGTTCGTTATTTCTTAATTTCAGGTCACTACCGTAGCCAGCTTAACTATTCGCAAGAAAACCTTGAGCAAGCACGTTCGTCACTTGAACGTATTTACACTGCATTGCGTGGCGTAACGCCAATCGAGTGCGATTTAGCTAGCAATGAATATGTGGCTAAATTCAGAAAAGCGATGGATGATGACTTTAACACCCCTGAAGCACTACCAGTATTATTTGAATTAGCAAAAGAGCTAAACCGTGTTAAAGATAGCGATACAGAGCAAGCAGGTAAGCTAGCTTATGTACTACGCAGTGTTGCAGAGGTACTAGGCGTTGCACAACAAGACCCAGAAGCCTTTTTGCAAGGTGGCCAAGCTGACGACGAAGTAGCACATATCGAAGCGTTAATAGCAAAACGTAACGAAGCCCGCGCAAGTAAAGATTGGGCGGCAGCTGATGAAGCGCGCGATGCATTGAATGCGCTTGGTGTGGTACTTGAAGATTCAGCTGGTAAAACAACATGGCGTAAAGCCTAACTACTCATCGAATCATGATTCATTAAAAAAGGTTGCCAACGAGGCAACCTTTTTTGTTATTAATCAATATAGCTATTGACCTCAACTGTACTTGAGCTTTTACCTTGCCATCTCTTCGTATTAACAAGGACAGACATTGAATATTTTACTTGCCATGATCCCCGCCTTTTTATGGGGCACCACCTATGCAGTGACCAAATATGCCACACCTGATTGGCCGCCACTTTTATTAGGCGCATTGCGTGCATTACCTGCAGGGTTATTACTTTTATTGCTTAAACCTAGTTTGCCAACCCGTTCGCAGTGGCCAAGTTTGTTAACGCTAGGTGCTGTGAATATCGCGCTGTTTTTTGCCTTTATTTTTATCATGGCGGTAAACCTTCCTGCAGCTATAGCAGGGGTAGGGATGGTGTCTGTGCCGGTTGTGGCTTTGTTATATGCTTGGCTTACTAAAGGGCAGCGGCCTGCAAAAATTCAAGCATTCAGTGCTATGGCGCTGGTGGTATTGGCGTGGTTGTTGTTTGACCCAGCACACGTGTCATTAAATGTATTGGGAGTGGCTGCTTTATTTGGGGCCTTACTGACTATTGTGATTGGTAGCACCTTAGTACAGAGTTTGTCGGTGCATATTCATTGGTGGGTTGTGCTTACCTGGCAGTTAATCATTGGCGGCACTATTTTATTATTGGCTGCGTTTATTGATGGCAGTTTACTTCACCCAGAGCAATACCAAGTGATATTTAAGCCTATCTCAGCACTGCAATATTCTGCGCTATTTTGGTTAATCGTGCCCAATACCGCTATTGCTTATATTTTGTATGTTTGGTTATTAGGGCGCATGACTGTGGCTGAGTTTTCATTCGGCACTATTGCTAACCCAATCGCGGGAATCGTATGCGCTGTTTTACTCATAAACGAACAATATCAAGACTGGCAATACCTATTAATGTTTATGATGATTGTGTTTTCAGTGCTCCCCCAGATGCTAAAGCTTAGGCAGTTCAAACTACAGCGCTCTTAATACCAAAAAAAGGCTGCCCATTGGCAGCCTTTTGCAATAATTTAGCTCTTCTTAGCTGTGGTACTTTTCACAAGCTTCAAGAGTGTTTTCGATTAAGCTTGCCACAGTCATTGGGCCAACACCACCTGGTACTGGTGTAATGAAATGTGCTTTTTGTTCAGCGATATCGTATTCAACATCACCAACAAGCTTGCCAGATTCAAGGCGGTTAATGCCTACATCAATTACGATAGCACCTTCTTTAACCCAATCACCCGGAATGAACTCAGGTTTACCAACCGCAACAACTAATAAATCAGCGCGGCGAACATGCGTTTCTAAATCTTGAGTAAACTTATGACAAACCGTTGTTGTACAGCCTGCAAGTAAAAGCTCAAGTGACATAGGACGACCAACAATGTTTGATGCACCAACAACAACTGCGTGCATACCTTTATAGCGAACACCGGTAGAGTCGAGTAGGGTGATAATACCCTTCGGTGTACAAGGACGAAGTGCCGGCATACGCTGAGCTAAACGACCAATGTTATAAGGGTGGAAACCATCAACATCTTTATGTGGTGTGATGCGTTCAAGAATTTTTTCAGCATCAAGACCCTGAGGTAAAGGTAACTGTACTAGAATACCGTCTACTTCTTTGTCTTCGTTTAGTTGATCTATTAATGCAAGTAAATCTTGCTCAGTTGTGTCGCCAGGTAAATCGTAAGACTTAGATACAAAGCCGACTTCTTCACATGCTTTACGTTTAGAACCAACATACACTTGGCTAGCTGGATCTTGACCAACTAACACAACTGCTAGTCCTGGAGCGCGTAATCCATTCGCTACACGCTCTGCAACTCGCTCTGCTACATTGCTGCGTACTTGTTTAGCTATTGCCTTACCATCGATGATGTTTGCCGTCATGGGTGACCTTTAATTGGGGTTAGTTAACTTGATACTGATACATCTAAATATGATTATCCAATAAAGGGGGCGTGGATACACAAATCATGTTTGTTTGATCATATTTATTTATGTTGCGTATTTTCGCAGAAAAGCATCATAGCGCCAAGATGCAATCTTATATAAAGCGCTACTTTATAAAAAAGAGTTCAAATTTTAGCTTATATTTGCAATATTTAACCATTATGAACTAAAAGTGACCGATTGAATTATTTTCTTAAAAAAATGTTTGACCTGACTCGGTCAAATCACTATTATGCACCCCGTTGTTAACGAGGTCACTCGCAAACAACGGTAAGCATCGGCGATTAGCGCAGTTTGGTAGCGCACTTGGTTTGGGTCCAAGGGGTCGCAGGTTCAAATCCTGCATCGCCGACCACTTCTTCTTTAAGAAGCGGTGCTTACAGGCAAACTTATGAAGTTTTCGATGCGCCCGTAGCTCAGCTGGATAGAGCAACGCCCTTCTAAGGCGTTGGTCGAAGGTTCGAATCCTTCCGGGTGCGCCATTTGAAAATATGTAAATGCCGTGGTGATTGTAGCTCAGTTGGTAGAGCCCCGGATTGTGATTCCGGTTGTCGTGGGTTCGAGCCCCATCAGTCACCCCAATTTACTCTAAGATATCGGCGATTAGCGCAGTTTGGTAGCGCACTTGGTTTGGGTCCAAGGGGTCGCAGGTTCAAATCCTGCATCGCCGACCATTTCTTGAATGGTCTTTATTTTCAAAACTTCTCTCAGTATCGGCGATTAGCGCAGTTTGGTAGCGCACTTGGTTTGGGTCCAAGGGGTCGCAGGTTCAAATCCTGCATCGCCGACCACTTTTAAGCTTTAATTCCTCATTCAAAGCTTCTTAAATTCAGAATTCATCCTTTAAATCAGCTTAATTCTTCGATGTTGTTTTGTTGCGTTCGTTTTTTACGCATTTAAACGCTGATTGCTGCTATATACGCCAAATAATTGCCCCCCAGACTCGACTATCATAAATATTAGGTTATAATGCCGCGTCTATTGTTTAACATAGTGCCCATAGGGGCAAAGCAGCAATGGTATCTCATGGTTACAATGCGCCGTTTTAAGTTGAAATATTCAGCGTTAAAACTTGCTATCACTCATGGAGATCACCTTGTTTGTAAGGAAGGCGAACAGTCGCCAAAATTGAAGATTGAGGTAAATCATGCAAGTTTCTGTTGAGACGACTCAAGGCCTTGAGCGCCGTCTGACCATCACCGTTCCTGCAGAGAACGTTGAGACTGAAGTAAAAAAACGCTTACAACAACTGTCTAAAACCCAGCGTATCGATGGTTTCCGTCCTGGTAAAGTACCAGCGTCTATCATCAACAAGCGTTACGGTGCTGCAGTACGTCAAGAAGTTGCTGGCGAATTAATGCAACGCAACTACATCGAAGCAATCGTTTCTGAAAAAATTAACCCAGCTGGTTCACCTACTTTCGCTCCTAAAGCGTTAGAAGCTGGTAAAGATTTAGAATTCGATGCAACTTTCGAAGTTTACCCAGAAGTTGAAATTCAAGGTTTAGATAAAATCGCTGTTGAAAAACCAGCTGTATCTGTAACTGACGAAGACCTAGCTAACATGCTAGAAACTCTACGTAAGCAACACGCTTCTTGGGCTGAAGTTGACGCAGCTGCAGGCGAGAACGACCGTGTAACTATCGACTTCGTTGGTTCTATCGAAGGCGAAGAGTTCGAAGGCGGTAAAGCTGAAGACTTCCCACTAGAACTTGGTCAAGGTCGTATGATCCCAGGTTTCGAAGACAACATCGTTGGCAAAAAAGCGGGCGAAGAAGTTGTTGCTGAAGTAACTTTCCCTGAAGAGTACCACGCTGAAAACCTTAAAGGTAAAGCAGCTACTTTCGCAATCACTGTTAAGAAAGTTGAAACTCAAGAGCTTCCTGAGCTTAACGATGAGTTCGCAACTAAATTCGGTGTAGCTGAAGGCGGTGTTGACGCTCTTAAAGAAGAAGTTAAAAAGAACATGACACGTGAGCTTGACCAAGCAGTTAAAGCTAACGTTAAAGATCAAGCTATCAAAGGTCTTTTAGCTAACAACGAAATCGAAGTGCCAAAAGCGCTAGTAGATCAAGAAATTGATGCACTACGTCAGCAAGCTGCACAACGTTTCGGTGGCGACGCTAAAAACATGCCTGAGCTTCCAGCTGAATTATTCCACGAGCAAGCTGTAACTCGCGTTAAGACTGGCCTATTACTAGGTGAAGTAATTAAAGCGAACGAGCTTAAAGTTGACGACGCTAAAGTTGAAGAGTTAATCGCAACTGTAGCTTCTGCATACGAAGATCCAACTGAAGTAGTAGAGTACTACAAAGCAAACGATCAGCTTATGCAGCAAATGCGCAACGTAGCGATGGAAGAGCAAGCAGTTGAAGCTATCCTAGCTAAAGCAAACGTGACTGACGTTGAAAAAGCATTCGACGACATCATGAATCCACAGCAAGGTGCTTAATAAGTCATTGACTTAAGCTCTCGCTAGCGATTAAATGGCTCGTGTTACCCTGTATTTATACAGCGTACTCGGGCCATTTTAGTTTGTGGTATCAGTTTCAAAAAAACCAACAATACTGATGTTATTTCAGAACTTTTTTCGGCGAGGATTGAATTTGTTCTGATAAGTTCCTATATAGTTATAAAGATTGAATAGACAGCTTAACTTACATTAGTATAAATGTGCTTTCCTTATAGTAAGGATGAGTCGCAGCGGATAAGGAATTAAATAAGAATGAATAGCGGTATGATAGACCCTCTAAACGCACTAGTCCCTATGGTTGTTGAACAAACAGCTAAAGGTGAGCGCTCATATGATATTTACTCACGTCTTTTAAAAGAGCGCATTATTTTCTTAACTGGCCAAGTAGAAGATAACATGGCTAATTTGATTCTTGCGCAAATGCTGTTTTTAGAATCAGAAAACCCAGAAAAAGATATTTATCTTTATATTAATTCGCCAGGCGGTTCTGTGACTGCGGGTATGGCAATTTACGATACAATGAATTTTATCAAGCCTGATGTAAGCACTATTTGTGTTGGCCAAGCGGCAAGTATGGGTGCATTCTTACTATCAGGTGGCGCTAAAGGTAAGCGTTTTTGTTTACCTAACTCACGTGTAATGATCCACCAACCATTAGGTGGCTTCCAAGGTCAGGCATCTGACTTTGAGATCCATGCCCGTGAAATTTTATCAATTAAAGATAAGTTAAACCGTTTAATGGCTGAACATACTGGCCAGCCACTCGATGTGGTTTCTCGTGATACAGACCGTGATAACTTTATGACTGCTAGCGAAGCAGTTGAATACGGCCTAGTTGACTCAGTATTTTCAAGCCGCGATTCGAAGTAATCTGAATAGCTAATAATAACGTATTGTTAGCTATCACCCTTTACTATGCGAAAACTGATATTCTTTGATATAGTTAAACATAGTGAATTAGCAGTAGCCCAGTGCTACTGCCAACGTAATAAATGAGGTAGCTGAATGTCTGACACTCCTACAGACGGCGACAAAAGTAATAAATTGTTATACTGCTCTTTCTGCGGCAAAAGCCAGCACGAAGTTCGCAAACTAATTGCTGGGCCTTCAGTATATATTTGTGATGAATGTGTAGAGCTGTGTAACGATATTATCAGGGAAGAAATCAAAGACATTGCGCCGAAGCATAATGCGTCTGATAAACTGCCTGTGCCGAAAGAAATTCGTGATCATTTAGATGATTACGTGATTGGCCAAGACCACGCGAAAAAAGTGCTGTCGGTTGCGGTATACAATCACTACAAACGTTTACGCAATCAAACAATCAATGCAGATATTGAGCTTGGTAAGAGTAATATTCTATTAATCGGTCCTACAGGTAGTGGTAAAACATTACTTGCTGAAACAATGGCTCGTTTACTTGATGTACCATTCACGATGGCCGATGCAACGACACTAACTGAAGCAGGTTATGTAGGTGAAGACGTTGAAAACATTATTCAAAAGCTACTGCAAAAATGTGATTACGACGTAGAAAAAGCACAACGTGGTATTGTTTACATTGATGAAATCGACAAGATTTCTCGTAAGTCTGACAATCCATCGATCACCCGTGACGTATCGGGCGAAGGTGTACAACAAGCCTTACTTAAGCTAATTGAAGGTACGGTTGCATCTGTGCCACCACAAGGTGGCCGTAAACATCCACAGCAAGAGTTCTTGCAAGTTGATACATCTAAGATCCTATTTATCTGTGGCGGTGCGTTTGCTGGCCTAGATAAAGTGATTGAACAACGTAGCCATAAAAATACCGGTATTGGTTTTGGTGCTGAAGTTAAGCAATCATCAGGTAGCCGCAGCTTAAGTGAAACATTTAAAGATGTTGAACCAGAAGATTTAGTGAAATACGGTTTAATTCCTGAGTTCATCGGTCGTCTTCCGGTTGTTGCGACACTTACAGAGCTAGATGAAGCAGCGCTTATTCAAATTCTTAGCGAACCAAAAAATGCATTAACTAAACAGTTCTCTGCATTGTTTGCGATGGAAGATGTTGAGCTTGAGTTCCGTGAAGATGCGCTTAGCGCAATTGCTCATAAAGCAATGGAGCGTAAAACAGGTGCTCGTGGCTTACGTTCAATCGTTGAAGGCGTATTACTTGATACTATGTATGAATTACCTTCGATGGATGATGTTAGCAAAGTGGTTATTGATGAAACCGTTATTAAAGGTGAGTCAGACCCAATTTTGATTTACCAAAGCGGTAACCAAGACAAAGCTGCATCAGAATAAAGCTGTAATAGTTTAAAAGTTAAGCAGTTGAACACGAAAAAGGAGCCAAAGGCTCCTTTTTTTATAAATATGTTGAACTTTCCCTTACATATCCCCATATACTTGAGTAATCTTTAAAATAAATGAAGTGCGAAGAGAATATAATGACGCTTGAGAGAACAGATCGAGTCGAAATCCCCGTGTTGGCACTGCGCGATGTAGTGGTTTACCCACACATGGTGATCCCGCTATTTGTTGGTCGTGAAAAATCAATAAAATGCCTAGAAGCGGCGATGGACAAGGACAAACAAATTTTCCTAGTGGCGCAAAAAGACGCCTCTGTTGATGATCCGCAGCAAGATGATATCTACCGTGTTGGCACCATTGCCACAGTACTTCAGTTATTAAAGTTACCTGATGGCACCGTTAAAGTGCTTGTTGAAGGCACACAACGTGCGAGCGTTGAAACGTTTTTAGATAACGATGATTTCTTCGTGGCTGAAGCACAGTTCATCGAATCAGGCCATATCGACGAGCAAGAACAAGATATCTTTATTCGCAGCGCAATTAGCCAATTTGAAGGCTATGTAAAGCTTAATAAGAAGATCCCACCTGAAGTACTTACTTCTGTGTCTGGCATCGATGAAGCTGCACGCCTTGCTGATACCATGGCAGCACACATGCCGCTTAAGGTACCTGAAAAGCAAAAAGTACTTGAGATTGCCGATGTGACTGAGCGTCTTGAATACTTAATGGCACTGATGGAAGGCGAGATTGACTTACTGCAAGTTGAGAAAAAAATCCGTACCCGCGTGAAAAAGCAGATGGAAAAGTCGCAGCGTGAGTATTACCTCAACGAGCAAATGAAAGCGATTCAAAAAGAGCTTGGCGAACTTGATGATGTACCCGATGAATTCGAAGCAATTAAAAAGCGCATCGAAGAATCAGGTATGCCTAAAGAAGCGCAAGAGAAAGCAAACGCTGAGTTATCTAAATTAAAAATGATGTCGCCGATGTCGGCGGAAGCAACCGTCGTGCGCTCGTACATTGATACCTTAATCAATGTACCTTGGAAAAAACGCTCTAAGGTGAAAAAAGACTTAGCTGGCGCACAAAAGATTTTAGATAGTGACCATTACGGCTTAAATAAAGTTAAAGAGCGTATTATTGAGTATCTAGCGGTGCAGCAGCGCACTAATAAGCTTAAAGGCCCAATTTTATGCTTAGTTGGTCCTCCTGGTGTAGGTAAGACTTCACTTGGTCAGTCAATCGCACGCTCTACAGGTCGTAAATATGTGCGTATGGCATTAGGTGGCGTTCGTGATGAAGCGGAAATCCGCGGTCATCGCCGTACTTACATTGGTTCTATGCCTGGTAAGTTAATCCAGAATATGACTAAAGTTGGCGTAAAGAACCCATTATTCTTATTAGATGAAATCGATAAGATGTCATCAGATATGCGTGGCGACCCTGCATCAGCATTACTTGAAGTACTTGATCCTGAGCAAAACAGCCATTTTGCTGATCACTACTTAGAAGTTGATTACGACCTATCTGACGTGATGTTCGTGGCAACATCAAATAGCTTTAATATCCCAGGTCCGTTATTAGACCGTATGGAAGTGATTCGTTTATCGGGTTACACCGAAGACGAGAAGCTAAACATTGCTAAACAACACTTGATTCCAAAACAAGTTAAGCGCAATGGCTTAAAAGAGCATGAAGTTGAAATTGCTGACAGCGCAATTATTGGCATTATCCGCTACTACACACGTGAAGCGGGCGTTCGTAACTTAGAACGTGAAGTGTCAAAACTATGCCGTAAAGCAGTTAAAAACATCCTGCTTGATAAAGACACTAAAAAGGTCCTTATCGACGATAACAACCTTGAAGAGTTCTTAGGTGTACAACGCTTTGATTATGGTAAAGCAGAAGACGGTGACCGTATTGGCCAAGTAACGGGTCTTGCGTGGACTGAAGTAGGTGGTGATTTACTAACTATTGAATCTGCAGCTGTACCAGGTAAAGGCAAGCTAACTTACACAGGTTCGCTTGGTGATGTAATGCAAGAGTCAATTCAGGCAGCGATGACGGTTGTTCGTAATCGTGCTGAAAAACTTCGCATTAATAGCGATTTCTATGAGAAACGTGACATTCATGTTCACGTGCCAGAAGGTGCAACGCCAAAAGATGGTCCAAGTGCTGGTATTGCCATGGTAACTGGTTTGGTATCGAGCTTAACGGGTAACCCAGTGCGCTCAGATGTAGCAATGACAGGTGAAATCACATTGCGTGGTGAAGTATTACCAATTGGTGGCTTAAAAGAGAAGCTACTGGCAGCGCATCGTGGCGGAATTAAAACCGTTATTATTCCAAAAATTAACGAACGTGACTTAAAAGAGATCCCAGACAACGTATTAGAGGGCCTTGAAATTCACCCAGTTACATGGATTGATGACGTTTTAAAACTGGCTTTGAAGCATCCAGTTGAGAGTTTTTCTGTCGAAACTGAAAAAAACCAGTAAAAAACCGCAAAAAAGTGCATTTAGGGGCTTTTCAAATACAAAGGGTATGATAAGTTAAGCACTAGTTTTCAAGCCTAGGCCTTATGTGGCCTAGGGTTGAGAAAAATATAATAAACTGAGCATAAACTTAATTTGCTCATAAATTTTCAAAACAGTGATGTTATTTTTTATAAAAACAATCGCTCTTGATAATAACAATGAAAGAGGATGATATTGTGAATAAATCTCAATTAATCGATCAAATCGCAGCTGACGCTGACATTTCTAAAGCGGCTGCAGGTCGTGCACTAGATTCATTCATCGAGGCTGTTTCAGGCGCTCTTAAAGATGGCGATTCAGTAGCGCTAGTTGGCTTTGGTACTTTCTCTGTACGTGAGCGTGCAGCGCGTTCAGGTCGTAACCCGCAAACTGGTGAGACTATCCAGATTGCTGCAGCAAACATTCCTTCTTTCAAAGCAGGTAAAGCGCTGAAAGACGCAGTAAACTAATCATTAAAGATTAGTTGGTGAGAGATACCTAATCACACTTAAATTGAATTTAGGTAACTTATCACCAGTTACTTCAAGTGAAAAAGCGTATCTGGTAAGATACGCTTTTTTTACATGAGCAGGGTTAATTTGTACCTGATCAGAATAGAGATAGATAAATGCTTGAGAAAATCAGAGAAGGTTCGCAGGGACCTGCAGCCAAAATTATTTTAGGCGCGGTGATTTTATCTTTTGCTTTAGCTGGGATCGGTGGTTATTTAGGACAAACCACAGAGCAACCCGTTGCAGAAGTAAATGGAGTTAAAATTAGCCAAACCGAATTCAGCCGTGCATACCAAAACGAACGTAACCGTTTAGAACAACAATTTGGTGAATACTTCGCACAAATCGCTGCTGATCCAAATTACATGGCACAAATTCGCCAAGGCGTAATCGACCGTTTAGTACAACAAGAATTGCAAACTCAACTAGCGGCAGAATTAGGTCTTCGTGTAAGCGACGAAAGTGTTCGTAAAGCAATTTTAGAAATGCCTTACTTCCAAGTAGGCGGCCAGTTTAGCAACGACCGCTACTTACAAGTTATTCGTCAAATGAATTTCCAACCAGATGCTTTCCGTGAATATTTACGTGAAGACATGACACGCAGCCAATTAGTAGGTGCTGTTGCTGGTACAGATTTCATCTTAGAAAATGAATTAAACAACAGCGTTGCTCTACAACAGCAAACGCGCAGTATTGATTACTTAGTTGTTGCTAAAGAATCATTACAAGCAGGTATCGAAGTAACAGAGCAAGAAATTGCTGATTACTATGAGTTGAATCAACCGCAATTCTTAGCACCAGAGCAAGTGTCTGTAAGCTACATTGACTTAAATGCAGCTAACTTAACACTTGATTCAAGTGTTTCAGAAGAAGATATCAAAGCTTACTATGATCAAAACAGTGCACAATATGTTGAGCCTGAAAAACGTCGTGTATCGCACATCTTAATTGATAACAGCGAAGACGATGATGCAGCAAAAGCGAAAGCTGAAGAGCTACTAGCGCAGTTACAAAGCGGTGCTGATTTTGCTGAGCTTGCTGAGTCATCTTCTGATGACGTAGTGAGTGCAGAAATGGGCGGCGACCTAGACTGGATTGAACGTGACATGATGGACCCTGCGTTTGAAGATGCAACGTATGCACTTGAAAGCAAAGGCGACATTTCTGACGTTGTAGAATCAGAGTTTGGTTATCACATCATCAAACTTACTGATATTCAAACACAGCAAGTTAAACCATATGCTGACGTAAAAGATGAGCTTCGCGCTGAACTTGAGCGTACTAAGAAAATTAATGCGTTCTATGAAAAGCAAACTCAAATGGGTGAGCTTGCGTTCGAAATTTCAGATACTTTAATTGATGCAGCAGAAGCAGCAGGCGTTGAAGTACAGAAAACAGAACTTGTTACTCGCAATGCATTACCTGAGCCGTTAAACAACCCACAAGTTGTTACTGCTATTTTCTCACCTGAAGTGTTAGAAGACCGCATGAACTCAGAAGTAATTGAAGTAGGCGATGAGCATGCTGTTGTTGTTCGTGTAAACGATCACAAAGCTGCTACAACGAAAGCACTAGCAGATGTTTCTGAGCAAATTAAGGCGACGTTAGTTTCACAAAAAGCATCGGAGCTTGCTAAAGAAAAAGCACGCACTCTATACGCTGAGATCGAAGCTGGTAAGAGCCTAAACGAAGTTGCACAAGCTGAAGGCCTAACAGTACGCCAAGAAGCTGCACTTGCTCGTCAAGCTTACACAGTGTCACCAGCTATTGTTCAACAAGCTTTCAAAATGGCTCACCCACAAGGTGCACCAGAGGTTGAAGTTGTTGACCTAAACAATGGCGATGCTGCAATTGTTGCGCTAAAAGCAGTTAATCCAGCGACTGACGTTGAGATTAATGAGCAACAAAAGCAAAACATCACTATGGCTCAAGTGAATAAAAACTACATGGTATTTATTGCAGCACTAAAAGCACAAGCTGAAGTGCAAGTACCGCAAGCGACTCAAGCTGCTGAATAATTAGCAAAATGAGTTAAATAAAAGGCGCCTACTGGCGCTTTTTTTGTTACCGTTAAAGGTAATGCAAGTTATAAGGAGCATTTATGGAGTACAGTCTAATTGAGCAGCTACCAAGCGCAGAAGAATACTGTGATATGCGCCTTAAAGCTGGCTTATCAGCACGTTCATTAGCGGCTGCGAAAGCGGGGTTACCAAACTCTCTTTATGCTATTTGTATTCGTAAAAACGATGAGTTGATTGGCATGGGCCGCGTTATTGGTGATAGCGGTTGTAATTTTGAAGTGGTTGATATTGCTGTATCACCTGAATATCAAGGGCAAGGGTTAGGGCGTGTCATTATGGAACATGTTGACCGCTACATTGAATCTGCCGCTTTTGAAGGTAGTTATGTCACTATGGTCGCCGACAAACCTGGCTTTTACGAAAAGCTTGGCTATAAGTTTGTCGCACCACAAAGCCAAGGGATGTACAAAAAGTTTTGAGTATCATAGACAAACACAACGCAGATCATTACACATGGGGTAACAATTGCGACGGTTGGCATTTGGTAAAGTCTAATGCGCTGAGTGTTATTCAAGAGCATGTCCCAGTAGGTGAGGCTGAAGTAAAACACTATCATAAACATGCCGAACAATTTTTCTTTGTACTTAGTGGCTGTGCCACCATTGAACTTGATGGCCAAATACACAAACTCACTGCGCAACAAGGTTTGCATGTAAGTGCTGGGCGAGTACATCAGCTAAGCAATCAAGGTACTGAACCACTGCATTTTATTGTTACATCTACACCACCAAGCCATGGTGACAGAGAAGAAGTGTAGCCCTTATGAAGCTTGTAATGTTACCCGGCCTTGATGGTACTGGATTACTGTTCGAAAATTTGGCTCAAGAGCTTTCCAGAAAATTTGAAGTAACCATTATCTCATTTGAAGACGTTTCAGGGCAGAGTTATCAGCAGCAAGCGGCTGAGGTTGCAGAGCAATTAAAAAATGACTGCATATTTATTATTGCAGAGTCATATTCAGGGCCTATCGCATATGCCTTAACTCAGCTGTTAAAGCCCAATCAGATTTCGGGAATTGTATTTCTTGCGAGCTTTATATCAAGGCCATCAACAATTGCATGCATGGCTCATTTAATACCGAATGTCCTTTTTAAAGAGAATCGCTTTACTCGCAAAAGCTTAACTTACTTTGGTTTTAACTCCCACTATGAAAGCCAGCTAATTAGTGCTGTTTTTAACTCAATTAATATGGCGAATAAAATAAAGCTGAGAAATCGTTTACATAATATTGCGACCCTTCAAAAAGCGCATAACATTATCTCAATACCTGTGACTTATATTCGCCCATCGAAAGATCGGCTCGTTTCCAAACAAGCGGTTAATGATCTTGCTAAAAACTGCATTAATTACAATGAAGTGAGTGTTTCAGGCGGACACTTTATCGCTCAGCTAAAGCCAAAAGAGTGTGCAGAGGTTATTTGTAAAGCAGTTAAATTGGCCAAGCAAAGTAACATTGATGATAGGTAAGGTGTGTCTTTTCGCCGATTTATCTCAAACTTACGGCTGATAGCTGACAGCTCACCATCAGCAATTCAACAACTTCTGCGTTACACTTGATTGTGGGTTTTGGAAAATAGCTTCGGTTTGGCCGTATTCAACAATCTCACCGTGATCAAGTACCACAAGTTGGTCGCTAATATGACGCACCAAACTTAGGTGATGAGTAATAAGTACATAGCTAAGGCCAGTATCTTTTTGTAGACGCAGTAATAAGTTTACCGTTTGTGCACGCACAGACGGGTCTAGAGACGATAACGCCTCATCGAGCACTACAACCTTAGGGTCTAAAATTAAAGCCCGTGCAAGCGCTATACGTTGCAATTGTCCACTACTAAACATATGCGGGTAATAGTGCTGGTGATCTAAAAGCAAACCTACCTTTGCGAGGGTTTGTTTAATTTTATCTTCACGCTCTTCTTTGTTTAAGTCAGTGTTGTACTGTAAACAGTCGTTAAGCATGTCGCCAATGGTTAAACCCGGGTTCAACGACGCCTCAGAGTCTTGGAAGATCATACGAATATGACGACAGTCGTTATCACGCAAGCCATCATTTTCGATGATATTACCATCGAGCAAAATTTGCCCTTTATCAGCGTTATCGGCTCCTGAGAGTAATTTAGCTAAGGTACTTTTGCCTGAGCCGGTTTCCCCGATAATTGCAATGGTTTCACCTTGTCCTAAGCAAAACGAAATATCTCTTAAAACAGAGAATCGTTTGCGTGAGAACAAGCCTGCACGCAGGTTAAAACTCTTTGATAACGCTTGAACTTTGAGCAGTGGTTGCATTATTTCATCGCCTTAATTAATGGGAAATGGCAGGCATAACTATGACTATGATGCTTGGTCAATTTCGGGGTAACCACACATTCTTTTTGTGCTTGTGGGCAACGTGGACCCAAGCGGCAGCCTATTGGCAAATGCTGCAAGGTCGGAATGGTGCCTTTTAAAGCATAAAACGGCTCTTTGTGGGCAAGCCCTTGCTCGTAGTCAGGCAAGCTTTTTAACAGTGCTTGAGTATACGGATGATATGGCTGACTAAAAATACGATTAGTTGGGCCAGCTTCAACCATTTGTCCGCAGTAAAGAACATGCATGCCATGAGACCACTCAACAATTTCTTCAAGTTCGTGAGAAATCATCAAAATCGACATGTTCTTTAGCTGGTTCAAGCTTTTTAACAGTCTAAATACTTGTGCACGCGTGGTGCTTTCAAGGGCGGTAGTTGGCTCATCGGCAATCAATAGTTTCGGAGTACGCGCAATGGCCATGGCAATCATTACTTTTTGACAAATCCCTTCAGAGAGCTCATGAGGGTAGCTGTCGAGTACCTTTTTATGATCTTTAATACCGACCTTGTGGATTAACGCTTTTACTCTGTCTTTACGCTGTTTATTTCGCTTTAAGAAAAAGCCACTGGTTGCTTGCGCAGGCAGGGTTTCGGCAATTTGGTCAAATATCTTGGCAGTTGGATCTAGGCAGCGACTTGGATCTTGGTAGATCATAGCAATGTCTTGACCTACTAGTTTACGGCGTTGCTCGTTAGATAAGCGCATTAAATCAACACCACGCCAATGCATGCGGTCTGCGGTGATATGCCAGCGTTTGTTTAAAACCCCAACGATGGCTTTTGCAATTAAGCTTTTACCTGAGCCAGACTCGCCAACTAAAGCATGCACTTCACCTTCTTTTAAGGTCATGCTGACTCTATCAACCGCACGAATAACGGTATCTGAGGTGCGTAACTCTATCGTGAGATTGCGAATATCGAGTAATTGCATAATTAGTCGGCCTTACGTTCTTTAAGCACTTGGCGTAAACCGTCACCTACTAAATTGGTAGACAGTACTGCTAAAAATAATAATACGCCCGGTAAGCCAACAGTCCAAGGGGCAAGGTAAATTAAACCCAGGTTTTCAGCCAAAATGGCACCCCATTCTGTGGTTGGGGGCTGTGCGCCCAATTTTAAAAAGCCAAGTGCCGAGATATCCAAAATAGCCGTAGAAAGCGCCATGGTAAAAATAACCACAATATGCTCGTAAATATTCGGGAAGATACCACGGGCGAGAATATGCCAGTTTGACGCACCATCCAGTTTAAACGCTGTAATGTAATCTTTGCTTAGCTCTTCAACAATTAAGTTACGTACCGAGTGAATAAATTGAGGCAATAAAGCTAAAATAATCGCCCATACTGTATTCATTAAGCCCGGGCCAAGAATCGCAATAATAATGATGGCTAGTAACAGCGATGGAATAGATAACGTAATATCAAGCAAGTGATTCAAAAAGCTTGAGCGAATACCCCGACTGATCCCAGCAAAAGTACCTACTAACACCCCAATTACTGTGGTGATCAAAGCGGCGACAACCGACAAACCAAAAGTGTAGGTTGCACCATTCATTAAGCGCGATAAGACATCTCGGCCTAAATCGTCGGTGCCTAATAAAAAGCGTACGTCACCTGCATCATGCCACGATGGCGGCAACAGAAGTGCATCGCTGTGTTGTTGGTTCACGCCATAAGGTGCAAGGAGTGGTGCAGACACAGCCAGTAACACTAAAGCAATAAATAACCATAACCCCACAAGAGCAGGGTGATTAGTTTTAAATTTTTTCCAAAATCGCGCTAACGGCGATTTATTCGACTCTTCAGAGAATAAATTAAACTTTGCCATGAGCTTGGTTCCGCGATAATGGGTCGAATAAGGTATAAGTGAGCTCAGCAACAATGGTAGCTAAAATAACGAACATAGAAACAGCGAGTAAGCCACCTTGAATTGCAGGGTAGTCGCGCTGATAAATACTATCGATAAGCCAACGACCAATGCCCGGCCATGAGAAAATAACTTCGGTGATCATCGCAAGGGTGATCAAGGTACTAAACTGTAAACCTATTTGTTTAATAACCGGTAGCAGCGCATTACGCAGAGCGTGGTGAAGGATCAGCTGTGCACGGTTTAAGCCTTTAGCGCGTGCTGTTTTAATGTAACTCTGATCGAGTACTTTCAGCATAGAGTCGCGGGTAAAGCGAACCAGTACTGTGGTCGGATACATAGCAAGTACAATGGTCGGCAAGGTGAGATGGTGTATTGCATCTAAAAATGCCATGCCATCATACGGAAAGTCACCTAATATGATATCGATTAAAATAAAGCCGGTAATAGGTTCAATTTCGTAAAGTAGACCCATACGGCCCGACATCGGAAACCAACCGAGTTGCAGTGAAAACACCATGATCAACAATAGCGCTAACCAAAAAACAGGCATCGAGTAGCCAATAAGCGTGCCTGAGTTTATAAATTTATCTGGCCAACGTTTGTAGTAAGCAGAAGCTAAAATACCACCCGGTACGCCTATAGCAACAGAGACAAATAATGCGTAAAGGCTAAGCTCTAGCGTTGCAGGAAATAAGTCTTGAATATGCTGAAATACGCTTTCGCCAGATGCAAATGAAATACCCCAATCACCCTGAATAATACGCTCTAAAAAGGCAAAGTATTGCACTACGTAGTTTTCGGTAAAATGGAACTTATCTTCAAGCGCACTGGTTTGTGAGAAGGTGCTATTGGTAATACCGCTTAAGTTAGTTAGCGCATCACCCGGGAACAAAAAGCTCAATGAAAAGGTAAAGATACTCAGTGTCAGCATCATAAACATCAATAGTGCTAAGCGGCGCAGAATATAATCTAAGATCATTATTCTTTCCTCGCATTAGCTAGTGAAATGCCACCAAAAGGGCTTAAGCTTATGCCTTTAACATCACTACTTGCTGCTTGAAAGCGCATACCATGGGCTATCGGTAAAATAGGCAGCTCTTGCACTATGATCCGCTGTGCTTGATTGTAGTATTGTTTACGCTTTTCAAGATCTGTTGTGTCTAAGGCTTGTGTAAGTAATAAATCAAACTCAGGGTGACACCAATTTGCTGGGTTTTTACCACTGAAAGTCGCAGTACAACTTAATAATGGGCTCATAAAGTTATCAGGGTCTGGTGTATCTGCAGCCCAACCAAGTAACACGCTATCGTGTCTATGTTCACCAATTCGTTGTAAAAAGGTATTCCACTCGTACTCGACGATATAAACGTTCACACCAATCTTGCGTAAATCACTTTGCATCAGCTCAGCCATTTTACGGGCATTGGGGTTATAAATACGGCTTACTGGCATGGCCCAAATATTCATATCAAAGCCATTTTTGTAGCCAGCTTCTGCGAGTAATGTTTTGGCAAGTGCAGGGTTAAATTCTGGCATGGCTTTTTGCGCTTCAAATGCCCAAGAAGCCGGAGGCAGTAATGACTGCGCTTTAATGCCGTTACCGTAATATACCGCTTGCATGATTTTATCGACATCGATGGCGCTGGCGAGTGCTTGGCGTACACGTACATCATCAAAAGGCGGGCGTTCAGTGTTAAAGGCCCAATAACCAATATTTAAGTTTTGCTCTTTTTGAACTTTAATATCTTCACGTTGCGATAAAATACTAAGCTGCGCGCTGCTTGGGTGCGCAGTAACATCACACTCTTTGGTGAGCATTTTCGCAACGCGTGTGGTGCCGTTTGGCGTAATGTCATATACCAATTGCTCAAGTACTACAGGGTGTTTCCAGTAGTCTGGGTTGCGGTAATAGCGAATTAAACGGTCGCGACGATATTCTTTATATACATAAGGGCCAGTACCCACAGGGTATTGGTCAAATAAGTTTTCTTGATTTCGCGCTTTAAGCTGCATGGCGTATTCTTCGGATAACACCACGGCAAAGTCAGTTGCAAGGTTTGCTAAAAAGCTGCTTTCAGCATTATAAAGTTCAAACCGTACTTGGTAATCAGAAACACGCACAATACGACGAATAAGCTGATCAATACCCACACTTTGAAAATAAGGGTAGCTGGCATCACCAACAAAGTGATAAGGGTTATAAACGTCGAATAAGCGGCTGAAAGTAAAAATTACATCATCAGCGTTAAAATCACGGCTTGGGGTAAAGTACTTTGTGGTATGAAATTTAACCCCTTTACGCAGGGTAAAGGTAATTGCTTTGCCGTCTGGGCTAATTTTCCAATCGGTTGCCAGCTCTGCTTTAAACTCGGCAGACACCGGATCAATACTTAACAGGCGATCATAAAGCTGATTGGCGATAATATCGATAGTCGAACCTGTCGTTGTCACTTGCGGATTAAACGACACAGGGTTTGCTTCAGCGCAATAGACTAAGCCCTGGTTTTTTTGTTCTGTGGTTTTTTCTTCGTTATCTAGGCAGCCTACTAAGCACACCAAAGACAAAGCAAGTAACGGTTTAAACACCTGATTAGCCTCTAACTATTGCTGCTGATCTAATAAATTGTATTTTTTCAAATAGCCACGTAATTGATGATACGTTAATTCTAAGTGTTCTGCAGTTTTCTTTTGGTTAAATTGACTATGTTCAAGCGCTTTTTTAATGACATCAATTTCAAAGTCGTTAGATAGCTGCTTTAAATTACAAGGAAATTGAATGTCGGGCTTATTCAGTGTCACAACGTCTTGATTTTGTGTCGTGGCGATAGGCGCAGCTTCGACGTTTGCAACAGGGGCACTGCTAACAGCAGCTTTAACGCGCTGTTTAGGTCTAAATTTACTCGCAAATGGGTCTAAAATAATCTGGTGAACGGGAATATGTTCGTTACCATGACGATATAAACTACGTTCAACCACATTCTTTAATTCACGAATATTACCCGGCCACTCATAAGATTGTAGCGTTTCGATGGCGCTACGCGTAAAGCCACTAAATAGCTCCCACTCAAGATCGCGAGCCATGTTAATTGCAAATTGTTCTGCCAATAACATGATATCTTCTTGACGTTCACGCAGCGGGGGCAGGGTAATAACATCAAAAGCGAGGCGGTCGAGTAAGTCGCTTCTAAATTCGCCTTGCTCAGCTAGGGTTGGTAAGTCTTCATTGGTCGCACAGACTAAACGGGTATCGACTTTAACGGTTTGCTTACCACCAACGCGTTCAAATTCGCCGTATTCAATAACGCGTAGTAGTTTTTCTTGTACCATCGCCGAGGTATTGGCTAATTCATCAAGGAATAGCGTACCGCCATTAGCACGTTCAAAGCGGCCTTCGTGGCGTTTACTAGCACCGGTGAATGCGCCACTTTCATGACCAAATAATTCACTTTCGAGCAGGTTTTCGTTAAGCGCTGCACAGTTGAGCTTTATATAATTTTGGTCCCAACGCTTAGATAAGAAGTGCAAACGCGCAGCAATAAGTTCTTTACCCGTACCGCGCTCACCAATAATAAGGACTGGCTTTTCTAAACTGGCTAGTTGCGAAACTTGATCAAGCACACTTAAAAAACTGTCAGATTGGCCGAGTAAATTATCCTGTTGGCGAAATTGGCTCATATTCCCTAACTCTTAGTCATTTTTACTAAGATCTAGTGTATTTCATTATCTATGAGAACTAAAGAAATTTATAAATTTAGTTTAACTGTTTGAATATATTAAGTTATTCTAAGTTTATAAAAGTTGGCAAGCATATTGATACTAGATATACCAACTGATTAAGTTAAAACACCAAAGAGGTAAATGTTATGGGAATTTTTTCACGTTTTGCAGACATCGTTAATTCTAATATCAATGCCATCTTAGATAAAGCAGAAGACCCAGAAAAAATGGTTCGCCTGATCATCCAAGAGATGGAAGATACATTAGTAGAAGTTCGCTCTACATCAGCAAAAACACTTGCTGAGAAAAAAGAGCTAGTACGTCGCGTTGAAACTTTAAAAGTTCAAGTTGCAGACTGGCAAGAAAAAGCTGAATTAGCACTCAGTAAAGACCGTGATGATTTAGCACGTGCAGCACTGATTGAAAAGCAAAAGTCAGCAGATGCAGTCGCAGCGGTTGAAACTGAGCTTGAGCATGTAGAGTCTCACATCGAGAAACTACAGCAAGAAGTGAGCACCTTACAAGAGAAGCTAGCTGATGCAAAAGCGCGTCAAAAAGCAATCATCTTACGTCAACGCTCTGCTGAGTCACGTCTTGAAGTTAAAAAAGCACTCGACAGCTCTAAAGTTGAAGACGCTTTAAACCGCTTCGAACGTTACGAAACTAAGATCGATGGTCTAGAATCACAAATAGAGTCTTATGATCTTGGTAAAAAATCATTAGCTGACGAAATTGCTGGTCTTCAGCAAGACGAAAAGATTGATGATGAGCTAGCTGAGCTTAAGAAAAAACTAGCAGATAAAAAATAATAAATGGGGGCGAGTCCCCCAATGCTTAAACACATAACGGATTGACAGGAGAGTACCATGTTCGACGCAGAAGTTTTGATGGCACCGATTATTGTTTTTATGGTGGTTGTTGCCCCACTTTGGCTAATTTTACATTACCGTAGTAAAAAACAAGTGAGCCAAGGTTTAAGTGAACACGAGCACCGCCAATTATTAGAGCTTGCACAAAAAGCAGATAAAATGGCAGAGCGTGTTGAAACATTAGAAGCCTTACTTGATCAAGAGGCTCCGCAGTGGAGACGTAAAGTATGAGTACCAAACGCGAATTATTTAGAGACGCAGAGCGTGGCAAAATAGCAGGTGTGTGCGCAGGTATCAGCGATTACTTTAACATGGAGCTTTGGCTGGTACGTATTTTAGTGGTGACAGCAGTACTATTATCAGGTGGTCCATTTATTGTTGTTGCTTACATTGCTGCTTGGTTTATTTTAGATAAAAAACCAGCAGAAAAAGCAGATAAAAGCGCAGACAGCATTCACCAAGACCCGCTTGAAGTAAAATTTAAAGTATGGCAAAAAGGGGAACCACCTCGCCGTGCATTGCAAGACTTAAAAGATCGTCTTGCTCGAGTTGATGGTCGTTTACAAGAGATGGAACGCTATGTCACATCAACAGAATTTACGGTTAGCCGTGAAATCAACAAACTTTAAAGGATATATACGCACCTTGTTTGCATCGTGATACCCAGCGCAAATAAGGTGCTAGACACTTTATGAGCCAATCATTCGCAAAGAACACCTTTAATTCGTTAAAAAATAAAGCGGAAAAAGCCCTTCATCGTAGTTTAGACCAACACGTGAAGTTAGCCGTCACAGGCTTAAGTGGCAGCGGTAAAACCGCTTTTATTACCGCCTTGGTTAAACATTTAACCAGCCAAGCTGACGATAAAAACTTACCTTTTTTTGATGTGATGCGTGAAAAACGTCATATCGCTACAAAAATAGTGCCGCAGCAAGCACTGACAATACCGACATTTGAATACACAAATGCATTATCAGCGTTATTACCTGTTGAAGGTGAGCCTGCTTGGCCTGCCTCTACCGAGCGTATAAATACGCTACGTTTAGCAATTAAGTACCAAAGTAACTCGGGGCTACGCGGTCACTTTGCACCGCAATCAACGCTCTATTTAGACATTATAGATTACCCAGGTGAATGGTTACTAGATTTACCAATGCTAGAGCAATCATTTGCTGATTGGAGTGAGTCACAATACTCACTCTTGCAGCAAACAGCACGCAACGAAAAAGCGAAGCCATTTTTAACCGCCCTTGCTGAACTTGATTTATCAGCCAGTGTTGATGAAAGCAAACTTGCTGATGTTGCTGCGCTTTATCAGCAGTTATTAGTCGGCCTTAAAAAAGACACCAAACTTGCCATGCTGCAACCTGGTCGCATGCTGATGCCAGGCGAGCTAAAAGGAGCGCCGCTACTGCAGTTTTTTCCGGTTGCGAATGTGCCTGACGACATAACCGAAGGGTCGAATCTCGCGCATCTTAAAAAGCGCTATAAAGCCTATGTAAAAGAGGTTGTAAAACCTTTTTACGAGCAGCATTTTCGTCATTTTGACCGACAAATTGTGCTGGTGGATGTGCTCAGTGCCTTGAATGAAGGCAGCGAAACCTTGCATGAGCAAAGCCGTGTTATTAACCAATTGCTGGCGCACTTTAATTATGGTGAAGCAAGCTTCTTTAAACGTTTGTTTAAACCAAATATCGACAAGCTACTGTTTGCGGCCAATAAGTCAGATCATATTAGTGCGCAATATCATAAAGATTTAGCGCTATTGCTTGATTCAATCGTGCATGACCAAACGAATCATTTAAAGTTCGAAGGCGTGCAAATCGAAACTATGGCAATGTCATCTATCTGCGCAACAGAGCCACGCCAAGTGGCTGAAAAAGGCCAGCAGTTAGCTTGTATTTATGGCAAGCCTTTAGGCGAGCAAGAATGGCTAACATATTTACCGCCACAGCCACCTTCACGCCTTCTCAACAAACAAGAGTGGCCAAAACAGGGCTTTGAGTTCTTATCGTTTTCGCCACTGCCATGTCCTGATAAACGGTTAAAGCATATTCGTTTAGATCATGTCATGCAGTACCTGATAGGAGATAAACTAACATGAGTGAGCAACCAAAGGAGATGAACTTTCAGGCAGGTCGCCGTATTTCAAGCTCTGCAAGCAACGAAGCTCCTACAGAGGAGTTAACTGTTGCTAAAGTGATAGAAAACGCCGAATTTATCGACACTGAAGAAGATCAGCAAGATAGCATTGAGCTTGAGCCCGTGTATAAAAAGTCGAAATGGCAAACCCTAAAAGGGGTGTTTGTTGTTAGCTTTTTAGTTTTAGTGCTACTTGAGTTTACGCTGTCATTGTTTGTGACATTTCAGCAATCAATTATTTTAGGTTCGGTGTATTTAACGGCTGTTCTCAGTGGTGTGCTGCTGATTGCGCGTGTTATTTGGCGCGAGTACCGTATGCTAAGAAGTTTAAAGCGTAATCAATTGCATCGTACCGAGGCCGACCGCTTACTTAATAGCGAGCAAGTAGGTGAAGCATTACCGTGGCTTGAAAAGCTTAATAAACATCAAACGCTTACTGGGTTTGAAGAGTTTAAGCAGCAAATAGCAAGTCACCATACCGATAAAGAAATCATGACCTTATATGCCGATAGCTTATTGGTAAGCCAAGATCAGCAAGCGAAAAAACTGATTAACCGTTTTGCCACTGAGTCTGGCTTATTGGTGGCGCTAAGCCCACTGGCTTTAGTTGATATGATGGCGGTGCTATGGCGTGGCACTAAGCTCATTGAGCAAATTGGCCGTATTTACGGTATTGGTTTTGGTTATGCAAGCCGTATTAAATTGTACCGCTTATTAGTGAAACAAGTATTGTTTGTTGGTAGTGCAGAGTTAGTTTCAGATTTAGCAGCAACGGCACTAAGCGCTGAATTACTGGGGAAATTGTCGGGCCGAGCAGCGCAAGGGCTAAGTGCAGGTATTTTTACCGCGCGTATAGGGTATAAAGCGATGGAGCTTAGTCGCCCATTACCTCGCTTAGAGCATAAGCGCAGCTTGCTAAAAGAAACCGCCAATAGTATTGCCCGTAAAATTGCCTCACGTACCAGCGACAAAGAGACCGAAAATACAAAATGACAACTTTTGTGTACAGTTAATAAAAACGGCTGAGTGATATTTAGCCATCTGAGCATCCGGCATGCTTGTGCATTGTGGGTATCTACGTTTTATTTATGAGTATGAAGTACTGATAATAAAAACGAGAACACACAATGACTAAGCATCACTTACATACACAATGTATTCATGGTCCAGAAAAACCAAATGACCCACATGGCGCACTAAGTGCGCCACTTTACCAAACCTCTACCTTCTCTTTTGCTAATGCCGCCCAAGGTGCAGCCCGATTTGCTGGTGAAGAGCAGGGCTTTATTTATACCCGTTTAGGTAATCCGACAACCCAAGAGCTAGAACAAAAAGTGGCCCAGTTAGAAAACTGTGAAGCAGCGGCTGCCACAGCGACCGGTATGGGGGCTGTGTCTGCGTCTGTGCTTAGCTTTTTACAACAAGGTGACCACCTAGTCGCATCAAGCGCGTTATACGGTTGTACTTTTGCATTTTTTGCTCATATGTTGCCGCGCTTTGGTATCGAAGTTACTTTTGTTGATATGACCAACGAGGCTGAACTTCGCGGCGCGGTTAAAGCCAATTCAAAAATGATTTTTGCTGAAACACCAATTAATCCGACCATGGCGGTGCTTGATCTAAGTTTAATAGCCGATGTTGCCAAGCAGCATCAACTGATAAGCGTTATCGACAATACCTTCTTAACGCCTCTGCTCCAGCAACCTACCTCGTTTGGCATTGATATTGTGGTACACAGCGCAACTAAATACCTAAATGGCCATGGTGATGTGGTGGCAGGGCTTGTATGCGGCACAGAGGAGCATATCAACCTAATCAAAATGACGGTGCTAAAAGATATTGGTGCAACGATTAGCCCTCATGATGCATGGTTAATTAATCGTGGTTTAAAAACCCTTGCTGTACGCATGGAGCGCCACTGTGCGAGTGCCCAAGTAGTTGCTGAATATTTAGAGCAGCATCCTTTAGTAAGCAAAGTTTATTACCCTGGGCTTAAATCACATCCGGGTCATCAATTTATTGGCTCGCAGATGAAAGCCGCTGGTGGTGTTATTGCCTTTGAAATAAAAGGCAGCCTTGAAGATGGCGAAACATTTATAAATAACACCCAGCTTTGCACTCTTGCTGTGAGTTTAGGAGATGCTGAAACCCTCATTCAACATCCTGCATCGATGACACATTCGCCTTATACACCCGAAGAAAGAGCAGCTGCTGGGATCAGTGATGGCTTAATTCGATTATCAGTTGGTCTTGAGGATGTTAACGACATTATTAACGATCTTAAAACTGCATTTACATTCATTGGTTAGGTTGTAATTTTAACTTTACGGTTTCATTTGTCTTTATACCTTTAAAAATGCGGTGTGTAAACTTTTCGATCTTTTAGTGTAATTTTATCTTTACGTTAAGGCTGTTTCTGCAAACCTTAGAAACAGCCTTAACTATTAAAATTTCGCTTACTTTTACATAGTATCGGCTTAACAAGTTAATGAGATTCTGATCAATGCTGATCAAGATTTAACGAAGAAGGTTATTATGGCTAAAGCAAGTAATTACACCTCCAAGCAACCTGATGAAAATGGGGTTATCCATTGGAGCGAAGAAGAAAATAAAATATGGTCTGAGCTAGTTGCTCGCCAACTCGCTTGCATAGAAGGTAAAGCCTGTGATGAATATTTAGCAGGTCTTAAGAAAATTAATTTACCAACAGATCGTATTCCACAACTCAGTGAACTTAACGAAGTGCTACTCGAAACAACGGGCTGGCAAGTTGCGCCTGTTCCGGCACTGATCGATTTTGATGAGTTCTTTCGATTACTAGCAAATAAGCAGTTCCCAGTAGCGACTTTTATTCGCAGCCGTGAAGAGTTTGACTACTTACAAGAGCCAGATATCTTCCACGAGATTTTTGGTCATTGTGCGATGCTTACCAACCCAGCATTTGCTGAGTTTACACACAAATATGGTCAGTTAGGTTATGCCGCTGAAAAGAAAGATCGTGTTTATTTAGCACGCCTTTACTGGTTTACCGTTGAGTTTGGTTTAATGCAAACCGAACAAGGTCTGCGTATTTATGGTGGTGGTATTTTATCAAGCCCAGGCGAAACACAGTATGTGTATTCAGATAAGCCAGAAATCAATGCGATGAATGTGCTTGATGTATTACGTACACCTTATCGTATTGATATTATGCAGCCTGTGTACTACACCATTAACTCAATCAATGACTTATTTGATATTTCACAAATGGATATCATGTCGCTGGTGAGTAAAGCAAAAGAATTAGGGCTACATGAGCCAAAGTTTCCTCCTAAAGAAAAATTAGCAAGTTAAGGATTTATAATGTCTTCATTAAGCACACAAAAGTGTGAAGCGTGTCGTGCGGATGCGCCTAAAGTATCTGATGCTGAATTAGCAGAATTGATCAAAATGATCCCAGATTGGGTTCCTGAAGTGCGCGACGGCATTATGCAATTAGAGCGTGTTTACAAGTTTAAAAACTTCAAGCAAGCACTTGAGTTCACTAATAAAGTGGGCGATATGGCTGAAGAAGAAGGTCACCACCCAGGTTTGTTAACCGAGTGGGGCAAAGTAACTGTTACTTGGTGGAGCCACTCTATCAAAGGGTTACACAAAAATGATTTTATCTGTGCAGCTAAAACAGACGATGTATTCGCTGCACTGTAAATTTTAAGTTCTGCCCAGAACGATAAAAGGCGTAACCTCAGGTTGCGCCTTTTTGCTTTTTTAGAGTCCAAGAATTAACATTGAACACTTATCTTTGCGAGAACACTAGAAAAGTAAATAATGAAAAACAAAGCGCTTATTCTGCCATTCCTACTCATTTTACTGCCCTTAATTGATAGCTTGTTTATCCCGCAAACATTTGGCATTCAATGGCACAGCCCTAAGCTGATGTATCAAATAGGCGTAGCACTAATGATTGTAAAGCTCACTATGGTTGCCATTGGGCTTTGGTTATTACTCAAAGCAAAGCGCCTTTATATGGAAGCTAGTAAATCGACCCGTATTCTTAAATTTTCAGTCTTTTTACTCGGCGGCTTACAAGTGGTGATAATGACAGCAATATGCTTTTGGTATT
This sequence comes from Pseudoalteromonas sp. BZA4, assembly GCF_040104395.1. Lineage (NCBI taxonomy): Bacteria > Pseudomonadati > Pseudomonadota > Gammaproteobacteria > Alteromonadales > Pseudoalteromonadaceae > Pseudoalteromonas > Pseudoalteromonas sp. BZA4. Next base: position 1,494 of record NZ_JBECOT010000034.1, on the reverse strand, counting down.
TAGTAGCGGGCACGCAAGCGAAATATTTTATGCTGCAAGACAACATTGCTGTATTTACCGCTGATTATGGCGTATTTGCTACGGTACATCATGAGTTCTCATTTATATGCTTTGATGCCAATGGTTTTTACCATATGCAACCAATTGCCCAGCTACCTTGGCTCGGAACTTTTACGTTTACTAGCCAAGATTCGCGTTTGATCATTCAACATAAAAACCAAAGCGGCGCGAATACTCAAGAAATTTCATTAGAAGGGTTTGGCTGTTTGCAGTGAGAGGTGTTGGCTTTGTGAAAGGAGGCTGCAATTATAAGTGGTTTTCAGGAAGCTGAGATTGGTTTAGTACGGCAACAATCATTATAAAACCATCTTCTTTAATAAAATAAGCTGTTTTTCTTTGTAACTGCGCCATTGTAACGGCGAGAAATTATTAACGGTGTAATCTTTGATTTTTAGCAAATGAAACTGGGCTAACTCACTTAGTTTGTAACTTCTCTTTTGCATAATGTTTTATAAAGTATCTAAGAATTCTTTACCATCAACTACATTACCTTGAGCTAAGTCTCTTTTTGCGTTTTCAAAGCAATGCTTAATATAGTCAACTTTGGTTAAGGCTTGTTAACACATCAAGCATGGCCTGTTGCATGTTTTGTCCAACAGCAAAAGTCAACGTGATAGAGCCATTGCCACGGTTAATGTAAGTATTAACCTCTAGCGCACCCGGGGTGTTTTTTACTGCGTTCTCAAGCGGCTCAATGATCACCGATTCAATCTCTTCAGGTGCAGCTTGACGCCAGCCAGAGAAAATAGTGATCTGCGGTTGCTCAATATCTGGTGTGAGCTGAATTGGCAGCTTAAAAATACTCAACATGCCAAACAACATAATCAACACCAAGATGACAATAACACTCGCAGGGTTTTTCAGCGAACTACGTGTCAGATTCATTGTGTGTGTTCCAAAATCAGTTTGTGTGCATTGTAGTGCGATGTAAAAAAAGTGCCAGTGAGGTAAATGAAATGTGTTTCAGAAGTAACGCTGAATAGCCGTAATTAAGCGATAAAGTGTGTATTTGAAATAAGATGTAACAATTTAGCTGGGGAGCTTTAAGTTTTAAGCATTAAGTAATAGCGCCTGAAACTAGTGAGCATTATCTTTTCGGCTAAGGGAAGCCACATTTTGCTCAAACACACGTTTTACTTCTGCACTGTAGTGATTGTGGTCGTTAATGGTGATAAATGGGTTCGTAAAACTAACATCACAGAAAACCGTATAACATTGGATTGTAACTGCAACTCGATCTGGGGTTGCAAGGCCATCTAAGGTTGTTTGCAATGCTTCAAAAACATAATCTTTATTAACGTGCGATGGGCCTTGTTGATCAAATGCAGCTCTCTAACAAATTCACTTAACTTACTGATATTTAGGCAGACCAAGGGTGTTGATCTTATTTAGCGCCTTCACTTTGATCATCGCTTCAACCAGTTGGCGATTGTA
>NZ_JBECOT010000033.1:0-46491 GCF_040104395.1 Pseudoalteromonas sp. BZA4 | reverse complement strand
GAGGATCTGTAATTGAATTAAAATGTTTCAGAAAAGTAGTGCTCATATTTATGCGACCAAGTAATTATTATGCCTTGATCTGATCACTACTTGCTCTATAAGTTCAATTTATAATGATCTTGCCGTGCACCACGCTCTTGGTTACCTTGCTTAATTGCTGTTTGAATTAAACTTAGCGGAATACCATAAGCACGCAATTTATCGGGGTCGACATTCACCTGATACTGCTTAACCATACCGCCTACAGACGCTACCTCTGATACGCCCGGCACCGTTTGCAGCTCAAACTTTAAAAACCAATCTTGCAAGCTTCGTAGCTGGCTAATATCGTGCTTACCGGTTTTATCCACCAGCGCATACAAGTAAATCCAACCCACCCCTGTTGCATCAGGGCCAAGTTCAGGCCTTGCTGAGTCAGGTAAGCGAGCACTTACTTGACTCAAATACTCTTGCACCCGACTACGAGCCCAATAAAGGTCGGTGTCTTCATTAAAAATAACGTATACATAAGAGTCACCAAAAAACGAAAAGCCCCTTACCGTTTCAGCTCCCGGCACCGACAACATGGCTGTAGTGATAGGAAACGTTACTTGGTCTTGCACCACTTGAGGCGCTTGTCCTGGGTAAGACGTTTTTACAATAACCTGTACATCAGATAAGTCAGGCAAGGCATCAACTGGGGTATTCTTTAAAGAAAAAACCCCAAAGCCCGCCAACATTAAAGACAGCAGTAATACAAAGAAGCGATTACCGACTGACCAACGGATCACGGCAGCTATCATTGCATTTCTCCTTGCATAGGGTGGCTCATGGTCATGATGTCAAAAATCACAAACTCACCGTCTACCAACTTAAAGGTAAAATGCACTTCATCATCACTTTGTAAACTAGACATATCGATACGCGGCGAAAAATGAAACTCCATGGTTGCAGCCTCGCGTCCCCACTTAGGGATAGCCTCACGACTGATCACGGCCGTTCTGGCTTCGCGGTCAATGCTGTTGATCACGCCATTGACCATTGCGCTGTCACTATCTGGTTCTTGCATACGCATAAAGTCAGAACTCTTACTTGATTCGGAATCTATTAAGAACTGCGCTGAAACTACTACGTTATCGTCTTTCAATAAGCCTGATAAAATTTCGACATCATGATTATCACTACGACCTAGCGTCACTGCGACTGATTTAAAGCGACCTTCACCTAAATCAATCACGACACGGTCTTGGCTACCTGTGCGGATCACCGCTTCTTTTGCTATCACTAATTGCGGCTCTGTTGGCTTAGTAGTAATACTCACTTCAGCAAACATATTCGGTTTGAGTAAGCCATCTTGGTTGGCAAAGCGTAAACGTACGCGAAGGGTACGGTTTTTCTCATCAAGGGTTGGGTAAATATAATCGACCTTGCCTTGCCAGCGTTTGCCCGGTAAGTAATCTAAGCTCATAGTAACTGGCAAGCCTTTATGAATAAGCCCTGCTTGACGCTCAAAAACTTCAGCCTCAACCCACACTTCTTCTAGGTGAGCAATACTCATCATGGTTGTGCCCGGTTTCACAAAGAAACCTTCGCGGATATTTAACTCATCCAATACGCCACTTTGCTTGGCATAAAAGGTAATGTTTTGTCTGACCTTTTGGCTTTGCTCTAATCGGGCAATAAAATCGTCAGAAACATTCAGTGAGGCTAAGCGTGCTTTTGCTGCACGTATTAGCACCGCATTATTACGTTTAAGGGCAAGCAATAGCTCTTCTTGTGCATTCACTAGCTGTGGAGAATACAAGGTATAAAGTGGCTCGCCTTGCTTAACTTGGTCACCAGCAGCTTTTACATATAAGGTTTCTATCCAACCTTCGACACGAGGGTGAATGTGCACGAGTTGGTCTTGGTCGTATTGCACATAACCAACCGTATCAACGGTCGTTTGTAATGATTTAAACCGTACGGGCGCTGTTCTTACCCCTAAGTTATTAACGACTGCTGGTGAGATTCTCACAGTACCTGGGCTGTCTTCAGCGCTACTTTGCTCCTCATAAACGGGGACTAATTCCATACCCATTGGCGATAAACCCGGTTCATCACGGCGGTAATTACTGTCCATAGGTGCTACCCAATATAAGGGCTTTTTCTCAGCGCTTGGCATAGCTTCATGATCTGTCTCAGCTAGTTTATTTACAGCCGTTGCCAATGCCGCACCTACCGCCAAGGCGATAACTAATTTCACTGTGTTATTCATTGCTAGCTCCTTGGCTTTGTGCTGCATTTATTTGGTTATCTTTTGCTGCTGCGTAATAGTTAAGGCGAGCGAGGGTTATTTGTTTGTCTATTTCGATGTTTAATGCATCAATTTTTGCGTTAAGTTCGCTGATGCGTGCACGCATCACTTCTGAAAAGTCACCATCATCGTTGGTGTAAGCATTTAAAGTTGCTTCGGCTTGCTCCGCCATTTGCGGTAAAAGCTGCTGTTGATATAGTGCTTTGCGCTGAGCAAGTCGGCTTAGTTGGCTAAGCTCTTTAAAATACTGACCTTGCAGTTTTTGTAGGGTAATAAGTTTGTTGGTTTTTACCGCCTCGGCATTAGCTATTGCTGCATTAACTTGTTGATCTTGACGATTATCAGTAAACAGCGGTAAATCAACACTTACTCCTATAGAGAATAAGTCAGCGCGAGAGTCACCCATAGGGGTATCATCACGATAGCCATAGCCTAGGTTCATACCAAATTGCGGCTTATACGCTTCTTTAGCCACTTGCACTTGGGTGTTTTTGGCACGCATAGCATGATCAATAGCGATAATTGCCGGGTGATTCATCAGCACTTCAGTCACCCCCGATGGCGCAAGCTCTTGATAAGGCATTAGTGCAGCCACCTTGGTATTTTCATCGCTCACTGCACCGTTTAGCATTTCAATAGGTAGCCATTGAGCTAGTCGCTTTTTGGCACTATCAAACTGTTGCTCTAACATCACCAGTTTATCTTCAAGACGAGTCAGCTCTAGCTGGGCGCGAATAATATCCTGCTGGCGAGTCGCACCAAGTGTATTGGCATAGCTTGCTTCTGTAATATCAATAAGCTGATTAAATAAGGCTTTATCTTGGCTGATCAGTTGAATGCTTTTTTGTGCGCGATAGGCATTTAGCCATGCTTCGCTAACAATGGCTTTAACCTGTGCTTGGCGGTCTGCTCTAAGCCAAGGGTATTGTTCAGCCGATTGTTTTAAAGCTTGTTGCTGTAAGGCAAGACTATCACCTCGGCTAAATTGTTGTGACAAGCCCACTTTGAATTGCGTCATACCCTATTGGTCAAAGGCAAAGCCATCGGTTGGTAAGTTCATGAGTCCAACGGTTAACACTGGATCTGGTAAGGTACCGGCCGCAATGCTTTGCGCTTCTATCGCCTGTTGCTGGTATTTATTTGCCTGTAACCAAGGCTCGTGAGTCAATGCATAATCAATTACCTGATTGAGCGCCAATGGCTCTGCTTTCACTAAACTTGAGGTTATCAATACTGCGCCTAGAGAAAGCGCCTTAATCAATTTGCTGTGAATCATCACATGCTCCAAAAATCTTAAAAATGGTTAAAAAACAATAGATTTTGGTTGCAGAATAAGGATTATTTCAGCGTTTTACTGAATTTTAGACAGACCTATCCTGCTTAAGCAGTAATAGGTGGACGATATAAAGAACTTGCGTGGAAACTAAGCTGGCTGGCGCCTAACACGGTGACTTTTTCTGATTGCTTAATTGATTTAACAACTAAATCATTTAGCGGCAGGAGTGAGTGAGCTGTACAGGCATTGAACGGACACGCACAATCGCTGTTATCCATTACGTCTTCATGGCAACAATCCATATCACTCATGTCGTTGTCAGCATTCATATTAGCATGATGATCCATTTGCATGCTGGCATGTGGCATATCACACACCATAGCAACAGACGCAACTGACTGACCCACAAAAGTGAGCAGTATCATAGCTATCAATAAGTAGCTTGAAAGTCGCGTCATCATCATACCTTAAAAATTAATTGCCCAAATTGTAGCCCGAAATTTACGCGCTCGACAAGGGTTTATCTATTTTTATGCTACTGCTGGCAGCAATAGCAAACAGGCAATAACCAGTAAAATACCAAAAACCATCACCTAATTCGGCATGCATTTTGATTAGCTCGCCCATTTGCCCATCGGCATTACCTGCTAAATAGGCCACGATCAATGCAATCACAAACACATCGACCATGCTCCATTTACTTAGGCCCTGTATGAGTTGACCGAGCAAATGCTTAAATCTATTCGCAGGTAAAAAACAATAAAGCAATTGCATCAGGAGTTTTAAAGTGGGAATAACAATCGAGAACACTGCAACAAGCGCGGCAACAAGGTAGTTTTTGTTATTGGCTAGCTCATTCACGGTGCCCCAAATGCTGCGTGTTTTTTTGTAGGCATCTATTTCACCTTCAAGTTTATCAAGCCCCAACATGCTTGAAGCCATCATTAACACGCTACGGGTATTGCGATCGCCTTCATCCGCAATCATTTCAATACCTGTTTTGGCAAGCTTAGATTTATCGATTTTTCCTTCTAGGGTGAGCACAGGCTGGGTTACACCAGGAATTAGTAACGCCAAGGCAATTAAAATAGCCAGTACTGGAAAAACAACACGCATTAGTTACAAACCTTTTTAATACTCAGAGCCCGCATAATAACGAACTCTGCGCTTTTAGTCTGTAACCGATGATAAGCTTGCGAACACTTCATCGGCATAAGCACGGGCATCGTACATAGCTTGAAAAACCACATCCATCTTTGACGCAGGGCGGATCATCATTAGCAGCTCATGAGCAGTTTGCCATTGCTCTTCTTCCATCGCCTTAACAAGTTGTAAGCTCGCACCTTGCATGCCATTAAAGTTTAACAATGCGCTCGAAAGCTCACTACCCAGTGAAAACTCTTTGGCAATGATATCAAGCTCCATATCTAAAATTGCATCTAAAACAGAGAGTAAGCCAACTAAATAACCTTGCTCAGCTAGGTCTTTACCACCAGGTTCAAGCATCAGCGCAATAAATTTAGCTCTTGTTAAGCCCAGTTTCGTTAGCTCTTGCGGTTTATCATTGCCTAACTCGCTCAGCGCTAATACCCGTACAAATTGTCTAATCGCGTCTTCACCAAGGTAAATAACCGCTTGTGAAATCGAACGAATTGTTTGCTGACTATTGCTGATCCGCGCATTAACTAATTTTAAAATGCGTGCTGTAAGGCCTATATCTTTAGCAACCCGTTGTTGAATTGCGTCAAAATTTAAATCTGTTTGCGCAGTACAGTTAAGTAATTCAAGCACGGCAACTTTTGATGGTTCAACATTACCAAAACTTAAAAGCTCTGGCTTGGCAAAAAAGTAGCCTTGAAACAGGTCGCAACCAGCCGCTTTTAGTTGCTTAAAGTCTTCATAAGTTTCAATGCGCTCCACTATGATAGTAGTTTCGGGGAAGCTGCGTTTGAGCTTTTTGATCATCATGTTGGTTTTAATAATCGGCTGCGTAACTTCAAGCTTAATAAAATCCATCAAAGGCAAAATATCTTGCCATTTATCTGTGCCATCGTAATCATCAAGCGCGAACAAATAGCCTTCTTGTTTTAATTGCTTAACGCGGTTCACAACTTTGGGAATGCTAGTAGCCCGCTCAACTATTTCGATAACCGCACTGCGTGGTTGCAGCAACTTAGGGAAGTCATCCAAAATAGCATCAGTCGATAGGTTGATAAACGCAGGTTGAAAACCCGTTAGCTTCTCGAGTCCCATCAACATTAACGCGTTAAAAAACAGCCGTCCCGTTGCTTGGCCATCACTGGTGCCTACCGGAAAGACATTATCGCTCGATTCTCTATATAATAATTCGTAAGCATACAAACTTCTGTCAGCATTAAATATTGGCTGCCGGGCTATATACTGAGTCATGCTCTGACTTTTGTTACCTTCCATACTTAATTCTGACATTCTACTTCTCACTTAGATGCGGCTAACTCCACATTACTATTGTTGTAAGTATAGTGAAAGATGTTTGCCTTGCTAAAAAACAAAAACCCTACCAAACTAGTTACATGAAAACGAATTCAATCAGACCATTGCGCTTCTCTAACTCGATTTTCTTAATTTTACTTTTTCTTACTCAAGCAGTTTCAGCTGAGCAGCTTGTACTGAAATATAATGTGGCTGGCTCAGGTAACTACTACCCTTATTATATTGACGATAAAAGCAACCCGGGGATCCTCCCTGAAATTATCAAACAAGTTATGCAACTTGCAGATATTCAAGTGCAGCATATCGAGCTTCCTGCAAAGCGAACCATTAAGTACCTTCACCAAGGACATATCGACTTTGACGTCATAAGCCCCGAATGGCTGAGCCAAGCTGAAAAACAAAACCCACAATTTAGTTACTCAGACACCCTATTTACCGTTGATGAGTACCTAGTGAGCCTAACAAACTCTGTAGCTCGATGGCAGCAGCTAGACAGTATTCGCAATCAGCCTGTAGGGACTGTTCTAGGTTATTACTATTATGATGATAACCGCTTTAAACGGGTTGATTTTCACTCTGAACAACAGCTAATTCAGGCACTAAAAATGCAACGTGTTGAGGTCGTTATAATAGATAAGCTACCCGCATTATATTGGGCTAAGCTGTTTGATGCTGATATCAGCTTTGGCGCATTACATTCGCTAGGTAATCTAAAAATTCGCCTACGCAGTGAGCATCAATCCCTATTACCGAAAATAAATGCAGCAATCAAAAAATTAAAAAGCTCTGGCAGCTTAGATACCATAATCAATAAATACACAAAAAGCATACCCCTACAATAATTAGGGATATTCCGCTTTGAACCTGCTTTTGCTATAATGCGCGCTGTTTTTCTTACCTTGTTAACTAAAAAGAGCCTCCTATGAGCATTGAACAAGCCCTAATCGAACGCAGTAATAACCAATGTGAACTTTGTGCCGCTACAGATAACCTGTCTGTATACGAAGTGCCGCCTGTTACAGAGGCTCATTCTGATAAATGCATTTATGTTTGCCAAACTTGTAAAGATCAAATCGAAAACAATGCTGATTTGACTGCAAACCACTGGCACTGCTTGAACGACAGCATGTGGAGTCAAACTCCTGCTGTACAAGTTGTGGCTTATCGCATGTTAAAGCGCTTAGCTGCTGATAACGGCTGGGCACAAGATGCACTAGATATGATTTATCTTGAAGAAGACACGTTAAAATGGGCGCAAACAGCCCTAGCTGAAGATGACGATATTAAGCACATCGACAGTAATGGTGTTGTACTTCAAGCGGGTGACACTGTGACACTTATTAAAGATCTTGATGTGAAAGGCAGCAGCCTTGTTGCCAAGCGTGGCACAGCAGTAAGAAACATTGGCTTAACGAGCAACCCAGAACATATTGAAGGCCGTGTTGATGGTCAACGCATTGTTATTCTAACCAAATACGTGAAAAAATAACGAGCACTAAATTTGCTTTTTAAAGCGAATCCGTAATTAAGAAAATGGGCCTAGTGCCCATTTTTTGTTAATTAAGCTATGATTAAGTCAGCGAACTTTATGCTTATTCAATTACAAAGACGCATAACCCTAAAACGCAAGGAAACAATCATGGCTTCGGATACCATCTCATCTTTCAAACGCGCTTCTCTATGCAGTTTAATGATCTTAGGGAGCAGCTTAGTATTAACAGGTTGTGGTGAAGACTCTGCCGCACCACAAGCTGAGCAATCAACAATGAAAACCCTCAATACTCAGGTTATTTATTTAGACCGCAGCATGCTGCCACCGGGTTCAGTATTAAAAGTACAACTTGCTGATGTATCAAAAATGGATGCCAAAGCAGAGGTTATCAGCGAACAAGAAATTGAATTAAATGGTGCACCACCATACAACGTGGCACTTGAGTATGACGAAAGCAAAATTGCTGACCGTCACCGCTACAGCGTGAGTGCACGCATTGAGAATCAAGGTAAATTACTTTACATCAGCACCACTCATAATAATCCATTTGCCGAAGATGCCTCTGGTGATGTGTACAAGGTGACAGTGACAAAAGTATCAGCGAAAAAGCCAGACGTTACATTGACCAATACGTATTGGAAAGCAGTTACAATCAGCGGTGAGGCTATCACCGTTGAAAATAAAGAACCTTTCGTACAGTTTAAAGACGATGGTTCAACCAATGGTCACTTAGGATGTAATAACTTCTCAGGTAGTTACGAGGTTAACGAGCAGACGCTTACATTCAACCCATTAGCAAGCACCAAAAAAATGTGTGTATCACAAATGGATATTGAAGCGGCCATGTCTGCAGCGCTTGCGGCAACAGCTAAGTACTCTATCAATGGTGAACAGTTAACCTTGTTAGATGATAGTGACGAGCCACTTGCGACCTTCGCAGCGACTTATATGAATTAACACCAGTTAAATAAAAAACGCCCAGCAATTGCTGGGCGTTTTTGTATTGCAGAAATTATTCTTCAACTAACTGTTCACTGCGATAAAAACCACTGCTATCGCTTAGTAATGAAACAAGCTCTGGTAATACCGCATCCATTGTTTGCTTTAGTTTCCATGGCGGATTGATCACTATCATACCCGATGCTGTCATACCGTGAACGTCGGTGTCTGCCTCTGTTGCAAGCTCGAAAAGCTGAATGTTACGCATACCCGATGCGATTAAACCCGCTTCCATTCTGTCAATTCGCTCACGATCTACAACCGGATACCAAATCATGTACGTTCCAGTTGCAAAGCGTTTATGCGCCTTAACAAGAGTATTAACAACCGTATCGTAATCGTTTTTAATTTCGTATGGAGGGTCAATAAGCACACAAGCTCGACGTGATGCTGGTGGTAATAAACCAATTAAGCCTTGAAAGCCGTTTTCACCACGTACGCGAATAGAACGCTTACCTTTCACGTTGTCTTGCAGTAACTCTAAGTCACGTGGATGCAACTCAAAGAACCAACCGTTATCTTGGCGACGTAAAAAGTGCTCTGCAATTTTTGGCGAACCGGGGTAAAAGTCTAAATTACCATTTGAGTTAAATGATTTAATCAGCTCAATGTACTCATTAAGTGCATTGTGTTCACTGTTATGCTGCCAAAGCTTAGCAATCCCATCTAAATACTCTTGTGTTTTTTGTGCATCACTGCCTGCAAGTTCAAAAAAGCCAGCACCTGAGTGGGTGTCCACATAATCAAGCGGTTTGTCTTTAATTGTTTGGTATTTAAGAACTTCAGCTAGAACAAGGTGTTTTAGCACATCAGCAGGGTTGCCTGCATGAAAAGAGTGTCGATAACTAAGCATATTTATAAATCGCCAAATGCAAATCTGCATTAAAAATGAATAGCCATATTGTACATGATAAACAGAAAATGATCCTAGCATCTGGCGCTTTGGTGAATCATAAATGAATAAAAAAGCCGCTACGCTGAATTACACCTTAATAATAAATAAAAATCCTCTAAAACGGCCGTAAATGCTGGCATATCAAGACACTTTCCTTTACATTTGCATGACAATAATCACAGTTTTATGAGCGCATTTATGAATAACGAAACTCTTTCCCAACTCGAACAACTGATCGACAAGTTAATTCTTCGCAACAGTGAACTTGAAAGCGAAGTTAAAAGCTTACAAGAGCAAAACTCTAAGCTTTTAGATGAGAACGAAACTCTGCAACTAGAAGTACTAGAAAACGAAGAGAAACAAAAAGACACAAGCAGCACACTAACTGGCCTGCTTGAGAAATTACAAAGCGTTCAACAGGCTAGCTAATGAGCGGCCCACAAAGTCAGCGGGTCACCGTAGAGCTACTAGGTAAAGAACATGAGTTCTCTTGCCCACCTGGGCAAGAGCACGCCCTAGTTGCTGCTGCACAAAATTTGAATGACTTAGTGGAGCAAATGAAACAACGCTCATCGGTTCGCAATGACCAAAAAGCGTTGCTGATGGCAGCATTACATTTAAGTCATGAATTGCTTGAAGTTAAATCGCAACAAGCAGAACAAGAGCAACAACATGACAGCTTAATAGATAAGCTTAGCCAGCACCTTAGTATTTAGAAAAAAGCGCATCCTGCGCTTTTTTTGTTTACAATCAATTCTACTAACCACTATCAGAGCGAAACACTATGCGATTTTGTGCTTTTTTGATCTGTCTTTTCGTAAGCTATAGCGCCCAAGCAAGCGTTAGCTGGCATAGCATCACTCCCGAAATCCAATTTCTACAACAACAAAATAAACTGCGTTTTTACGATTCGAATCAAGTGCTGATTGAAGGTAAAGAATGCGCATTAATGTTTGATGCCAGTGGTAACTTTGCCGAAGTAGAAAAGCTCGCAGTGCAGTTAAAAAAACGCTTAAAAACACCATTATGTTATTTAGTAGCGAGCCATTATCATGATGATCACCTGCTAGGCTTGGCCGTTTTACAGGCTGAGTTCCCTGAAGCTAAGCTTATTGTGCATCAGCAAGTAGCAACTGAGTTTGTAGCAATGCAGCAAGCATTGACAGATAAATTAGATGGTTATGAAAAAAGTATTGAATTGAGCTATCAACGCCTTGCCAATCAACCTGAAGATCAACAAGCTATTTGGCGCGACAAACTAGAGCTTGCTAAAAAACGCTTATTTCGCTGGCGAGAGCTCACCTTAAAGCCACCGGCGATTAGCATTACTGAATCAACAAAGCTAAACCTTGGTAATTACCCTATCGTTATTAAACCGTATCAAGCGCACACGAAAGGCGATCTCACTTTAAGTGCAGATCAAGGTCGCGTGCTGTTAGGTGGCGATATAGTCGACAGCTTACCCTATCCTGGGCATGGTACATTCACTCGCTGGATAACCACGCTGCAAGGTATCCAAAAAAATACCACACTGACAACAATTTTACCGGGTCACGGTAAGCCACTGACACCTGCTGAACTTGCACTCCCTTTAAGGTTTTTAAAAACCATTCAAGAGATGACAAATTCCTCGCCAGATAAGTCAGTTAATGAATTAATTCCGCTTTTTCCTGCAGAGGTTAAACAGCAATACCAGCTTGATGAAGTGGGCGAAAGAGCGTTTTCTATGTTTCTAGAAGCTGGACTTAAACAAAGCAAATTGTCAAAATAGGGCTAAAATAGTAAAAGGATTTTATTATATGGCTCAAGTAAGTTTGAAATATTTACTTTTGCTGAGCTTAGTTATTGGAATACAAGGATGCCAACTAACTCAGCAAGAAACAGAACAACAACGGGCAAGGCCGGAGATTTTTAGCCATTATGAGCCCGATTTAACGTCTGAACAAGCAACTAGCGAATTTGTCGATTCAACTGCCGTTGAATCGCCCTCCAAGGCTGTGCCATTGCCTGCCAACGACACGCCGTTACCCAATCCTCGCTCGAAAGATCTGTGGCAACATATCGCCAACAATTTAACGCTGGTATTTCAAACCAATAAACATACATCTGCACGAGTAAAATGGTATTTAAAACAACCCAATTACCTGATTAAAGTAAATAAACGTGCGGCACCTTATTTGTATCATATCGTCACACGTATCGAGCAACAGAAGCTGCCGATGGAGCTGGCCCTATTACCCTTTGTTGAAAGTGATTTTAGACCAACAATACGATCATCAGAGCAAGCAGTTGGTGTTTGGCAGTTAGTCGGCGCAACGGCTTATCATTTCGGTGTGCAAAGCGACCAATGGTATGACGGCCGCCAAGACATACTCGCTTCAACCGATGCCGCTTTAGCTTATTTAAGTTACTTACATAAACGCTTTGATGGTGACTGGCTGCATGCCCTTGCTGCATATAACAGTGGTGAAGGACGCGTTAAAAAAGCTATCGAAAAAAATAAAAAGCTTGGCAAGAAAACTGACTATTGGTCATTATCACTACCAAAAGAAACCGCTGAATATATTCCTAAGCTTTTGGCGCTTAGCTATTTACTAAAGCATCCTGAGCAAGGCTTAAAACGCCCTAAATTAGCGAATAAAGCACTCACCACAGAATTTGATGTTGGCCAGCAATTTGATTTTTCGGTGATAGCTAATTTATCTGGTGTGGGCCATAACCAGCTCCACAAATTAAACCCAGGATATTTAAAAAACCAAAGCTCGCCAAATGGTCCACATACTCTGCTTTTACCTATGGAGCGCCGCACCCTGCTGCAAAGTAAGCTGTTTCGCAACAACTTTGCCGGTGAGTATATAGTGCAAAAAGACGATACCCTTTATGGCATTGCCAGACGCTTTAATATGTCTGTGAAGGATCTGAAAGCGCTTAATAGCAAAACAAGTAACCTGATTAAAGTCGGTGAACAATTGCGCTTATCACAGCCCCAAACCATGCCGGAATCACTTATGGTTGATTACAATATTAGCCCTTACCTTGAACAGCACGAGGAAGTTATCGCAACCATTGCGGTTGATTACCTAGTCAAACCAGGTGATTCAATTTGGAGTATCAGCCAGCTATACGACGTGCCTCATAAAGACGTTGCAACATGGAATAAACTCAGTGCCAGCAGCATTTTAAAACCGGGCACCATTTTGACATTGCACCTACCGCAAGCAAAACCCGCTGAGCCGCAAGTACCAGCCAGCGAAGCCATGTTGTCAGGCATTGAAAGCTCGTTGAAAAAGCCTTGATTGCTCACTCTTTGTGGTTAGCGTAAAATCAGCGCTTATATTTAAATTCTAAAGAGAAATAACATGCAGATCAGTAAAGACGCAGCGGTTGAGTTTCACTACACACTTAGTGAAGCAGGCGAGCAAATCGAATCAAGTAAAGATGGCGAGCCACTTTCATATATCCATGGCACTGAAGGCATGCTTCCTGGTCTTGAAAAAGCCCTTGAAGGTAAATCGGCTGGCGATAACTTTAGCGTGACACTTGAGCCTAGCGAGTCTTACGGCGAACGCGTTGATAATTTAATTCAACGTATTCCACTTAAGCATTTACAAGGCAACACAAAAGTGTGGAAGCCAGGTATGACTGCAATCGTTCATTCAAACCAAGGTCGTCACCAAGTGACTATCGTTAAAGTGGGCCGTTTCAATGCAGATTGTGATTTAAACCACCCATTTGCTGGTAAAACACTAACGTTTGATGTTGAAGTTATTAATGTTCGCCAAGCAACTGCCGAAGAGTTATCACACGGTCACGTGCACGGTGAAGGCGGTTGTGGCCACAGCCACTAAGGGTAAATGATGACAAACGTTGCAATTGTCACTGGTGGCAGTAAAGGTATTGGCAAAGCTATCGTTGAGCGTTTAGAACGTGAAGACTACACAGTATATAACTTAGATATCACCTCATCTGAGGGCAACTATCGCCACTGTGATGTTAGTGATGTTCAGCAGGTGAAGTCTGTTATCGCTGATATTATTGCCGAGACGGGTCGTGTCGATGCCTTAATCTCTAATGCAGGTCGTCATTTAAGTGCCAACATTGAAAATACCGATGAAGCAACGTTTGACGCCCTATTTGCGCTCAATGTGAAAGGTGCCTATGCTGCAATTCAAGCTGTATTACCTAGCATGAAAAGCCAACAAGGCGGCAGTGTTGTATTGGTTGCCTCTGATCAGGCAATCATTGGCAAACCAAACTCGTTTGCTTATAACCTCACCAAACATGCGCTAGCTTCAATGGCAAAAACGACAGCACTCGATTATGCCGCGTTTAACATTCGTGCTAATGCGGTTTGTCCGGGTACGATAGAAACACCACTGTTTCATAATGCGATTGATGCATATTGTCAGCGCAGTGGTGCCAATAAAGCAGAAATTGTTGCTGAAGAAGCCGCGCTGCAGCCGCTAGGCCGTTTAGGGCAACCAGAAGAAATTGCTGCTTTGGTGAATTTTTTAATAAGCCCAGAAGCAAGCTTTATTACTGGCAGCTTACAAAGCATTGATGGTGGATACACCACGCAATGAGCGACAAGATTATTGACCCCCATGTGCACTTTTTTAACCTCACTGAGGGTCAATACACTTGGCTACAAGGCAGCAATCCCCCCGCTTGGCCAAATCTAGATAAAATAAAAAAACAAATAACTGCTTCAGAGCTTAAAGCCGCTTGCCCATTTCAACTAAAAGCACTGGTGCATCTTGAAGCCGGCTTTGATAACCAAGCGCCAGTGAATGAGCTTAATTGGCTTGCAACGCATTTAAATGACATTCCCTATCGCGCAATCAGCTACAGCGCGATTGACGCATCTAGCAAACACTTTGAAGCGTCACTCAATAAGTTAGAGCATCCATCTTTGGTTGGTATTCGCGATATAACCGAAGGTGAAGAAACCAAACGCTTATTAACTCCTCACTGCCAAGATAACCTAGCCATGCTCGCAAGCGAAAACTTACACTTTGAAGCACAGTTTGAAATTGAAGACATGCAGGTAACCGAGCAGCTTATTAAATATTGCACCGCACTGCCGTCATTACGTGTAGTGATTAATCATTTAGGCTTTATTAGTAATGAGCAAATATGGCTTGAAGCAATCATTAAACTCAGCCGCTGCGATAATATCGCGATAAAGTTCTCAGGGTTAGAGTTCACACAAATTGCCACAAACAAACATCTTTGGCTGATTAATAATTTAGTAAAATACTTTGGTGAAAATCGAGTTATGTTTGCCAGTAATTTCCCTGTTTGCCAGATAAATACCAGCTACACAAACTGCTGGCAGCACTACCACTCATTGTGCTCACAGTCGAGCTTATGGCATAAACTAAGCTATAAAAATGCCCACGAAATCTATCAAATTGTATAAAGACTAGCTATATTCAGGTCAGTAAAGCTGTTTAGGTTGGTGTTATGTTTGTTCATTTTAAAAAGCCTTTTGCTGCTGTAGCAGTTACTTGTTCGCTTATTATTACAGGCTGTGGTGGTTCTGGTAGCTCAGAGTCAGGGGTTATCGATGCTGCTGATATCACATGGACTCAGGGGGTATTTGAGCCATCAAGTAAGTTTGACCAACAATGCCAAGCACTCAATGAAAAGCACTGGTTGCGAGCTTGGAGCCATGAAACTTATCTGTGGTATGACGAAATAGTTGATCGAGACCCCGCACTAACTGAAGGGGTACTAAATTATTTCGCTTTATTAAAAACTGAAAACACTACAGATTCAGGTGCTAAAAAAGATAATTTCCACTCGAGCTTACCTACCGCTGAGTGGCAAGCCCAAAGCCAATCAGGACAATCTTTTGGTTATGGCTTTAAACTTAAGTTAATCAGTGCCAGCGCCCCTCGCCAAGGGATTATCAGCTACACAGAACCTAACTCACCGGCTGCAAACCTCAATCTAAGCCGAGGCTTAGAAGTCATTGAAGTGGATGGCGTTGACTTTGTTAATGCCAGCACCCAAGCTGAGGTTGATGTATTAAATGCAGGCCTCTTTCCATCAGAGTCTGGCAAGGTGACCTCTTTTGTATTTAAAGACATTAATACCAGCGAAATTCGCGAAGTCACTATGACTGCACAAACTATTACAGGCCAAGCAGTTAGCAACATAAAGACCTTCGCTAATGGTGAAGTAGGCTACTTTCAGTTTAACCGTCATAATGCTGTAGCAGAAAAACCTCTATACGACGCATTTAAGAGCTTAGCAGCAGGCAATGTTAAAGATTTAATTATTGATATGCGCTATAACCCCGGTGGATTCCTTCAAATGGCAAGTCAGGTTGCTTATATGGTGGCAGGCAAAAACAATACCAGTGGTAAAATATTTGAACAGACTATTTTTAATGATAAACACCCTACTTTTAATCCTATTACTGGAGAGCGCCTTAAACCTGTTGAGTTTACCAATGAGTTTCTAGGTTTTGCCGACAGTCCAGCTATCAGACCTGGAACCCCTTTACCTTCGTTGAACCTAGAGCGCGTTTTTGTGCTGACAACAGGCAGCACCTGCTCAGCAAGTGAGGCAGTGATTAATGGCCTACGCGGTGCCGACATCGAGGTAATTCAAATAGGCGAAACAACTTGCGGTAAACCCTATGGCTTTTATCCAACTGATAATTGCGACACCACATACTTCAGCATTCAATTTACTGGCGTCAATAATAAAGGATTTGGTGAGTATGCTGATGGTTTTTCACCACAAAACAGCAACGATAGCGAGTTTCAACCTGTAAAAGTTCCAGGCTGTGCTGTGGCTGATGACTTCACTCATCAATTAGGCGATAAAAATGAAGCTATGCTTAGTACAGCGCTTAGTTATCGTGAGACTGGCCGCTGCCCTTTTGCCACTTCAACGATTAGTGAACAAGGGTATGCACCGGCTATTTTTACAGACACACCTAAAGTGCTTGATACCCGTACTTCTACCTTGCTTCAGCAAAGTAAAATTTTAGAGCAGTAGGAGTTTTAATGAGAGTCCTACTTACTAGTCTATTACTGTTATCGACACTGCTAGGCTGTAGTGCTCAAAGCCAAGAGCCAACACCGAAACTACAGCATGCGCGGTTAACTGAGCCACAAAGTGAGCTAATAGCAAAAGGGATAGCAAGACTAATGCATAGCAAGCCTGTCGCTATAGCCGATGATGCGTTTATAAATAGCAGTATATTAGTGACTGATAGTATGAATGTACTGGATGCGCAAGGTAACCCGATAATGGGTAAACAGCTAGCTATGCCTGAGCGTTTTGAATTATTAATCAAAAATAAAATGTGTTTTGTGCGCCATCTAGATAGTAAAGCGACCGAGCCACTGCCTTTGGTAAAATGTAAACCGATAAACTAATCTAAACTAAAAAACAGATATAAAAAAAGCCCTTACGGGCTTTTTTAGTAAAATATTAGTGAGTGTTACTTAATCTCAACACGTTGTGAGCGCATAACAACTTCGTCATTCAGCTCAATACCGATACCTGGCTCTTCAGATACTTGGAAGAAACCATTTTTAGGTTGTGGATCTTGGATACACAATTCACGGTTCCATTTTTTAATCGCATAGGTGTGATGTTCGTGAATTAAGAAGTTAGGAATTGCGGTTTCTAGGTGTAACGAAGCTGCAGTTGCTACTGGGCCGCCACACACGTGAGCTTGAATACGCACATCAAAGATATCTGCATAATCACACACTTTTTTAGTTTCAGTGAAACCACCACACAGGCCTAAGTCTGGCTGTAATACATCAATACTTTGATCTTCTAAGTATGGACGCACACCCCAGCGGTTATACAAACGTTCGCCACCTGCAATTGGCACCGCTACTTTGTCGGCAACTTTTGCGTGTAATGAATGATTTAAGTAGTTCACTGGCTCTTCGTAATACATACAATCGAACTCTTCAGCAATTTCACCAATTTGAATTGCTGATGTCGCACCAGGTAAGCTGTGACATTCAAAAATAATATCAACCTCGTCACCGACGGCTTCACGAATAGCCTGCATACGCGCACGATATAATTTCATTTCTGCACGAGAAATAATGTTAGTGCGATCGTAATAAGTATTGCCGTTTTTATCGTACTGGATTGGGTCAACTTTTACCGCATCATACCCTTCAGCCATCGCCTTAAGCGCTGCTTCTGCGTATTCTTCTGGGTGAACAAGCGCTTTAAATTCGCTGTCCCAGTCGAACTGTAATTGTGATGCATAAGTACGCAGCTTGTCGTTAACTTTACCACCTAATAGCTGGTAAACAGGCAAGCCTAATGCTTTACCTTTAATATCCCAAAGTGCAGTATCAATGGCGCTCATTGCTGCATATACAACAGGACCGCCACCTAAACCCCAAAAGCTTTCGCGTAGCATTCGTGACCACAGTTTTTCTGTTTGAAATGGGTCATGACCAATTAAAAAGGCATCAGCCATTTCTTTGATCATTGCCGCAGCTGCGCTATGACCTAAATCATAAGCCAGACCCGCTTCACCCACACCGCTAATACCTTCATCGGTGTGAATACGCACAAAAACAGGTGTCCAAGCAGGTCTGTCTGGACAATGAATATCGAACACTTCGACGCGATTAACTTTCATGGTTACTCCTTACTGAGCAAAACTAGGATCAAGACGATAAGCTTTACGCAGCATGGCTGGCCAAGCTAACTGGCCACCGGTGCTGCCGCTATGCACGACATTCGCTTGATTATAAATATTATCGATAATAGGTTGTGGTACTGGAATTGCCGTTTGACCACTGGCTTGAATAGCCAATTGAATTTCACAGGCACGCTGCAAATCATAAAATCTCATAAAGGCATCTCCCACTGTTGGGCCAACAGTTAAGCCACCGTGGTTAACCAATAGCATGTGATTAGTAGTGCCTAAATCATCTTGCAAGCGCTTTTTCTCATCACTGTTTACCGCTAACCCTTCGTAGCCATGATAAGACAATGATGGCAATGAGAACATTGAGTATTGGCTAAGTGGTAACAGGCCTTTTTCTTGCGTTGCAACGGCGATGGTTTCTTTTGTGTGTAAATGAATAACACAGTGAGCGTCATCACGAACTTCATGAATCGCGCTGTGAATAGTGAAACCAGCCGGATTAATTTTAAATGGCGTGTCATCAAGAATATTGCCAGCTAAATCCACCTTCACAAGGTTTGATGCCGTCACTTCATCAAAACTAAGACCAAATGCATTAACTAAATAGTGATCTGTGCCCGGTAAACGTGCCGATAGGTGGGTATAAATTAAATCCCCCCATCGAAAGTGCTCCACCAAACGGTAACATGCAGCTAAATCAACACGAAGCTGCCATTCTTGTTCAGATACTTTATTTTTTAAATCGAGTTTTGGTAAGTCAAACATGGAAAACCTTGTATATGTGACACTGCACAAATAGATGTATAGAAGTCTAAATTACTATTAATAGATGATCAATAGGTGATACAAAAAGGCCACATCAATTGATGTGGCCTTTTCACGCTAAAATGGCGTTTATTTTACTTGCGATAAGTAATCAGCGATTGCAGCCATTTCTTCTTCAGATACGTTCGCAACCATTGCTTTCATTGCAGCAGCCATACCGTTGCTACGCGCACCTGACTTAATGTCTTTCATTTGTGCTAGTAAGTACTCTTTATTTTGACCATTTAATTTAGGGTACTGAGGCATGATAGGCGCTTTACCTTCTGCACCGTGGCAAGTTTGGCAAAGCTTAGCTGTGTATAGTGTTGCACCATCCGCAGCCATAGTGTTGAAAGATAGGCTTGCAGTCATTGCAATGCCAGCCCCACATAAAATTTTCGTGATCTTGCTCATTTGTATCTTCTCTTTTTTGACGGGTTATTAAACATTTTCTTTAGTGTAGACCATGATTTAACAATATTGCACCCGAAAATTGTAACGGCAATAGAAACAGTCACTACCAAATTAAATCATCAGGTACTTCAAAATCAGCATACGGATCATCTTCATCCTTTTGCTTATCTTCAGGCTCAACATGGAACACTATGTAGTCTTCGCTGACTTCAGCGACTTTTCGTGCTGGTTCGTCTTCCAGTACAAAAAATTGGCCTTCTAAAACACAAATTGCTAATCGGCCACCAGCTAGGGCCTTTTGTGTTTTTTCGTTTACTTCAAGTTCCTTCACTTTATTTTGATAAGTGAAGTTAAATGTGCGATCACCACGGATTTCATCTTGGTTGTGATGCTCTAAAATCTGTTTAACGCGCGCTACTTGCTCACGTTGTTTTTGCTCTTCTAAACGCGCTTTATTAAGCTCATCGGCTTTTTTCTGCTGCTCAAGCTTAGTTTGTTCAATATGTTTTTGCAGATCGCTAGGATTACTCGTGGCGCCTTTCTTTTTCTTCTTTTGCTGTTTGCGCTTTTCTGTTTTGGCTACTTTAGCTTTATGTGCCGTAGTAAGACCAGCTTTAAGTAATTGATCTTGTAATGAACCCATGACGAAATTCCAATTTATTAATGCGTATTAGGGTTATTTTAATCAGCTCTGCCAACAAATAACAGTACTGAGCCCACTTGATTCACAGCAATCGAGTATATTGATGTGAGATTAACACGCGATGAAATCATGACATATTGATTTAACGCAAGATTTATCATTTTAGTCGCCTTTGAACTTGTAAAAAAACCTATACCCGATAAGCTAGGGCTTTTCCTCTTGGGAGCTAAAAATGCAGCTGCGACATTTGTTACTTTGCTCTGTGTTTATTTTCTTTGTTTTATACGCCCCACAACCCTTACTTGGATTATTTGCTAGTCATTTTTCTGTGTCACCTGCTACTGCAGGTAGCTTAATGACCGCTACTATGTTGCCACTAGCCATTGCTCCTTTAGTGTATGGCTTGTTTTTAGCTAAGCGAAACCCACTCACAATTCTAAAGATTGCTATGCTTGTGTTAG
The DNA here is from genome assembly GCF_040104395.1 of Pseudoalteromonas sp. BZA4. NCBI lineage: Bacteria > Pseudomonadati > Pseudomonadota > Gammaproteobacteria > Alteromonadales > Pseudoalteromonadaceae > Pseudoalteromonas > Pseudoalteromonas sp. BZA4. The sequence goes on along the minus strand of NZ_JBECOT010000033.1, from coordinate 26,110 downwards.
CAATCAGCTGTATCGCTTTTACTTTAGCACCAAGCTTTGAGTTGCTATTACTGGTTCGTTTTATACAAGGGATCACCCTACCAGCAGCGCTCACCGCTATGACCAGTTATATTGGTGTGACTTTTCAGGCTGACCAATTACAACGTAATATGACGCTTTACATTGGCAGTACCATTGTTGGTGGCTACTTCGGACGTATGCTCGCTGCTTTGTTTACTGACTTTTTAAGCTGGCAAAGTTTTTATTATGTGATTGCGCTTGGGTTAGTACTATTTGCACTCGCCATTCCTAAATCAAGTAAAGGCGCGAGTATTCATGCTGCAAAGTCGCCGCTATTGTATCTAAAGCAATTAAAAGATCCGTTGGTATTAAAGCTCTACGGAGCGGTGTTTTGTATGTTCTTTTGTTTTGCGGCACTGTTAAATTATTTACCTTTCATTCTGCAAGACAGCTTTGCTATCACTAACACCCGAGATATCGGACTGGTTTACAGCGGTTATTTGCTTGGTGCACTAGCTTCTATAGCCACACCTTGGCTGTTACGAAAGTCATCAACACCTTGGCGTTTATTAACCTGGGTTTTTGTATTTTATAGCTTGACGATGGTGCTATTGATGAGCCAACAGTTATTACTTTTTGTTATTGCTTTTACTGGCTTTTGCGGTGCAATGTTTGTTATCCACTCAAGTGCCGCTCCATTGGTAAATAAAATCAGCAGCGCACCTGCAAGTGTCACCAATGGCGGTTATGTATCGTTTTATTATAGCGGTGGGGCATTAGGTTCATTATTGCCAGGGCTGGTATATCAGCAACACGGCCAAGTTGCCTTTATGACCGTGCTACTTTTAGTCTGCTTAGTAGGTTTAAGCTTAGTTTATTTGGCAGGTAGAAATACGATACGCGGTTGATGCCCGGTACTTTCAAAAAACAGCTCTAAGTCGCCTTTTTTCATCAGCCAAGTGGCGGTATTTTCAAAAGGGTGACAATGAAAAAGCTCGTTAAACCAAATTTCTTGGTCTAGCCAAAGAGTGACATTATTTTGCTTATCGTTTAACAGTGCCAACATAGAAACACAGCCCGGTGGCACTTTAAGATAACGCGCTAATCGCTCATCGGATGCAAACCCTAAACGCGATAACCCCTGCTGCTGAGCAATGGCTTTTAAGTCGAGCTGCTTATCGTGAGCGGTGATCACTAAAAAGTGGCGCTTACCTTCGTTATCTCGTAAAAACAGGTTTTTTAAACGTGTGCCCGGTCTATCGAGCATAAACTTATCGGCATCTAAGCTGCCGTGTAATGGTGGATGCTCAATCACATCATAATTAATATCTAATTGAGCTAGCGTAGCAGCTAACTTGCTTTTATCTGCATACATTTACAAACAACGTCCTCGTAATTGCACACTTAAATCACGCCATAATACTTCGTCAATAACGTGTTTATCGTCGCAGTATTGTCGTTCTTTAAGCTCTTCATTTAATAATTCAACCGCTTGGTCTTCGAGCATAAGTTTTAAGTTGCTCGACTCTTCAAATACTTCTTGCTCGGCAAAATCTTTAAACTGCCTGCGTGTCATTGGCTTATCAAGATTAATCGGGCGTCTGCCCTGTGCTTTAACTGACACCACATAGGCAAAGATTTTATTGCCTTGCTCATCATTTTTTTCGTAAAACTGCTTATTATTGATTTCAAAAGGAGGCGCTTCTTGTTGGCTTGCGCAACCGGCAAGTAAAACAACCAAAAGCCATGCTATTTTTTTCATTATTGGATAAGCCTTGAACAGTGAATGCGCTTTAGTCTACCAAAAATAAAACAACAGAGTAAAAAATCGAACATTTTAAAAAAAATACTTGACCACAAATGCAAAAATATTTAAAGTTCACCCCGCTTGAGACGCAAGACTTAAGCATCCTGTATTTAGGAATGTGGGGCTATAGCTCAGCTGGGAGAGCGCCTGCCTTGCACGCAGGAGGTCAGCAGTTCGATCCTGCTTAGCTCCACCACCTTCCTACCTCTCTTTAGGCAATCTGCCAAATACTTAATAAAAACCAATACAATCTAAATTAAAGCGACTTTATTAGTCTTTCTGCCGTCTTCGTTTTATTTTAAACACAAAAAAACCGAGCAAAGCCCGGCTTTTTAAGCAATTACTTTTTAGTGATTATTCACGAATTTGGCCTTCGCCATTCACTAGGTATTTTTCAGTTGTAAGTGACTCTAGACCCATAGGACCATAAGCATGTAGCTTAGTTGTCGCAATACCAATCTCAGCACCTAAACCTAACTGTGAGCCATCAGAAAAACGCGATGACGCATTGACCATCACCACTGATGCATCCACGCTGCGTTGGAATAACTGCGCTGCAGCTTGGTCTTTAGTACAAATCACTTCGGTGTGGTTTGAACCAAACTTAGCAATATGATCAATGGCACCAGCAAAGTCAGGCACAACCTTAATTGCGATTTCTAAATCTAAATATTCTTCACCAAACTCGTCATCAGCAAGTACTGTTGCATTATCAAAGTACTCGGCAGCTTTCGCATCTGCATTTACTTTTACGCCTTCTTGACGAAGAACAACTGCACACAGATTTAAAAACTCATCAGCGATATCTTGGTGAACCACTAAGCCTTCTAGGGCATTACACACACCAGTACGCTGAGTTTTACCATTTAATAGTAAGTTGATTGCTACATTCAAATCAGCGTCTTTATCGACATAAAGGTGACATACACCTTTAAAATGCTGAATGACTGGAATAGTGCTGTTTTCTGTTACAAAATTAATTAAACCTTCACCACCACGCGGAATGATTAAATCAATTGTGTCACGCTGTTGCATCAACTCCATGAGTAGACCACGGTCTGGATCTGGGATCACTGAAATCAACGCAGCTGGTAAACCATGCTTTTCAAGTACTTTGTGCATTACACTTGCGATTGCTTGCGAACTACGAAGTGCTTCTTTACCACCACGTAAAATAACACCATTACCCGATTTAAAGCATAACGCACCGGCATCAGCCGTCACATTTGGACGTGCTTCATAAATCATACACACAACACCCAATGGTACGCGCATCTTGCTGATCTTAATACCGTTTGGGCGCTCTGAAATTTCACGTAATTGACCAACAGGATCATCAAGGCTAACAATTACTTCGATGCCTTCAGCCATTGCTTCAATACGCTCATCGTTAAGCGTTAAACGGTCAATCATTGATGCTGCAAGGTTGTTATCACGTGCTGCCGCTAAATCACTTTCGTTCTCTTTGATGATAAAGGCTTTGCTCTCGCGTAGCGCCTCTGCCATCTCAGTTAACACTTGATTCTTAGTAGCAGTATCAAGTAAAGCTAACTGGGTTGCAGCTTTTGCAGCTTGACTCGAAATATCCGTAATTAAACTCATGACTTCTCCAATAATGCGATATCTTTCTCTGAAACAACTGGGCCGATTGAATCTTGCATTTTTTCGCTAAATTCACTTTGCTCGTTGTCAGCAATAAAATTCAATAAACAGCTACTGTAGTTCGCTGTTGCTTTTGCTAGACGCGTACCATCATCACTACGAACTAATATGGTATCGCCTACGCCAAATTCTCCGTGTACTGCAACGATTTCATCGCTACGAATACAACCGTCTTCATCTGTTAATGATTCATCGAATGAACCTTCAACGACAACCTCACCTTGCTCATTAGCGGTGTGAGTCATCCAATGCACTGCTTCTTGCATTGGTTTTTCGTATGGTGTGAAGATAGTACCTGGGTTGTCACCCGCAAGCAGTCGGTTAAATGTCTCTTCTTTAAAACCATTTAAAATAAAGGTTGTAATACCATGTGAAGTGGCTTTTTCAGCCGCTTCGATTTTCGTTTTCATACCACCTGTACCAACGGCACTGGTTGCACAACCGGCCATGGCGTAAATTGATTCATCGATGCTGTCAATTTCAGGTAATAACACTGCATCTTCATGCAGATTCGGGTTTTTGTCATAAAGACCATCAACATCCGAAAAAATCATCAATGCATCTGCGTCCGCCGCTGCGGCTACCATTGCCGACAAGTTATCATTGTCGCCAACTTTTAAATCGTCGGTAGTTACCGTGTCATTCTCATTAATGATAGGTAATACACCATGCTCAAGTAAGGTGAAAACGGTTTCACGGATACTTGTGTAACGCTCACGGTCACGTAAGTCACCATGAGTTAATAAAATCTGTGCTGATGGGAAATCAAAGAAGCGATCCCACATCGCCATCATTTCTGTCTGACCGGCAGCAGCCATTGCTTTTTTCATCGTCACTGAACGTTTTTCTTGTTCAGGGAATAAATGAGAACCAGCAGCTACCGAACCCGATGATACTAAAATAACTTCGATACCTTGCGCTCGACAGCGAACGATGAACTGTGCAATGGTCAGTAAATAACGAGAGCGACACCCGTCTTGTTCGGGTGCGATTAATGCGCTACCTACTTTTAGTACTATACGTCGCCAATTTAACTTTTGCATAACTGTTCAACTTTCCATTTTACTATCTGTTCAGTGCCAATTTGCCACTGATTAAAAGACTCGCGCTTAGCTTTACTAAACGCACTGACTATTATCACTTTGCCAAACCACTTATCTATGCACACGACTACGCCACGCAAGTACTGCGATTAGATATAGCACAACTTTTATTCAGTCAGTAGACCAAACGGTTATAAACCATAAGTTGATAAAAAAAGATAAGTGTTGTTTATGTATCGCTGTAAAAAGCTGTGTGCGGCTTTTATTAATAACAACATACATAGAGCCTATACAATCTGGTACACCAACAGATAGGGTGTAGATTGTATGACCGAGATTTAGCTGCCACGATGGGAGCTAAACATTGACCAGATAATGAACTTATATTCTATTCAACACGTAATAAATATGCACTGAACAACTTAGAGCTCATTTCTATTTAATTAGAAAACAAAGTGTATAAAACACTAATAATGTCGCAAACAAGTATCTTTTCAGAAAGCTAAGCTATAAAGAGTGTCTCTAAAGCTAATAACTATTTAGATATCAAATTGTTTGAACACGAACTATAATACGGGAAATCAGGGGCAAAGATCAAGTGCAAAAAGTAGTCATAACTTTTATACTTACCATAAACATAGAAAATATACATTTATTAACAGTATCTTAGGCGCGCAATTTTATTGTGTAATAATTTTTAATGAGCCTAGCAGGGTTTAATTTCATAAACACACCCAAAAAGTATTAATAACGACTAAAATCGTATTTGAAGCAACGAGTTTGCTTGTATCCATGACGGTGAGTAGGCTTTAATAGGCAAGCATTATTTTAATAATGTCAGCAACTAATGACGCGATTATCTAAGGCGTTGGCATTTTAAATTGTAGTAACTAAAGGATAATTCATTCTATGTCAGCAATTTTTATAGCAGGGATCGCCTTGTGCTCAGTATTAGCACAATGGGTAGCTTGGGCGTTTCGTGTACCGGCTATTTTATTTTTACTACTAACAGGTTTAATTCTCGGGCCTTTTAGTGGCGTACTAGAACCAGATGCATTGTTGGGAGATTTATTATTCCCAGTGGTTTCTTTAAGTGTGGCAGTGATTTTATTCGAAGGTTCACTCACTCTGCACTTTCGAGAACTTAAAGGGATTGGCAAGGTAGTTCGTAACCTTTGCTCAATCGGAATGATCACAACATGTTTGGTGATAAGTTTAAGTGCCTATTGGATTCTAGAACTTAATTGGCGTGTAGCCGCTGTACTTGGTGCGGTACTTGTTGTAACAGGCCCTACGGTTATTGCACCGTTATTAAACTCTATGAGACCAAACCAAGACATAGACCGCATTTTACGCTGGGAAGGCATCGTAATAGACCCTATTGGTGCCTTATTTGCTGTATTGGTTTTTGAAGCTGTCATGCTGGTAGGCCAAGGCGAGGTACTAAGTCATACCATTATCGCGTTATTTAAAACTCTCGGTGTAGGTTTAACCATTGGTGTGGTTGCAGGCTGGCTTACAACGCTGCTTATTCGTAGAGAGTGGCTGCCGTTTGAGTTACACAAGTTTGGTATTCTTGCCTTAGTACTCATCAGTTTTACGGTTTCAAACCACCTAAGCCATGAATCTGGCCTACTCGCCGTTACCGTGTTTGGTATTTGGCTTGCCAACCAAGACGAACTTGAAATTGACTCTGTACTTGAGTTTAAAGAAGACCTTTCGATGATCTTGATTTCATCGTTATTCATCTTACTTGCAGCCCGCCTACAGCTATCAGATTTAATGATGTTACATAGCGATGTGTTTATTTTCTTAGCCATCGTGCTTTTTGTGGCTCGCCCAGCGTGTATTGCAATATCGACTTTTAAAACCGACTTACCTATCAAGTCTCGTTTAGTGCTGGCTTGGATTGCTCCGCGAGGTATTGTTGCAGCTGCGGTAGGCTCTGTATTCGCGTTAAGTATGGTGGAAGCTGGCATTGCCGATGCTGAAAAAATGGTACCACTCATATTCACGGTGATCATTGTCACTGTAGTACTACAAAGCTTAACGGCAACACCATTGGCAAAGCTGTTAAAAGTGCGCCAACCTGCACCAAATACAATTTTGATTATTGGTGCCAACCATGTAGCAAGAGCCATCGCACGCGGTTTAAAAGATCAAAACATTCCGGTGCACTTGTCTGATCCTGCATGGGAGAACTGCAAAATGGCACGCATGGATGGCTTACCTTGTTACTATGGTAATCCGCAGTCAGAGCATGCTGAGCGTTATTTACCGTTAACGACGATTCGTAGCGTACTCGCGCTTTCGCCTAACCGTCACCACAACGCATTAGGCGTGCAGTATTTCTCGCATTTACTTGACGAAAAAGATGTATTTTCACTGCGTTCTTCAACCAACCACGCTAAAGCAAATAAAGACAGTGCGACCTTCTTATCGCGACAAATTCTGTTTGGCGACAATGGCGCTTATGCGCGCTTAAGTAGCTTAATTGCCAAAGGCGGCAAAGTCAGTGCAACACGTATTTCAGAAGAGTTTAGTTGGGAGCAATACAAAGACGTTAATAGCGAAGCTATCCCGCTGTTTATTTTAAATGGTGAGAAAAGTGATGATGACGATTCACCTATTAAAATTCGCCCGTTCACTACAAATATGGAAAAAACACCTCAAGTAGGTGAACGTATTGTGGCACTACAGCCACCTAAATTATCGGTACTAAAAGACCCGAACAACGGCAAACCAAAAGAAACTAAAGAAGAGAAATAAAAAAAGGCCAGCATTAGCTGGCCTTTTTATTTGCATGTATTTTTATTTGCCTACATAGGTAAACGGGCGCGTGCAACGACGCTGTCTGGCATTTTTTCGGCAAGCTTAGCGAGTAAATTTTCGACTTTCTTGTGAGTTGCTTTATCGGCAACCATTGAATGAAATAACCAACGGTAGGCATCTTCATAATCGCGCGGGCTGCCATAACCTTGATTAAATAGGTTAACCAGTCGCATTTGTGCCTTTAAGTTGCCTTGGGCTGATGCTTCTCGTAAATAAGTCACCGCAATCGCTTTATCTTGCTGCACTAACTGGCCTACATCGTAGTAGCGACCAAGTTGCTCTAATGCCGCGCCTAGCCCTTGTTGAGCAGCCTGACGCATGTAATAAACCCCTAACTCTACATTGCGGTCTACACACACTGCATAAGCTAGCATATCGCCATACAGGAACTGATATGATGGTAGTGCCATTTTATTGGCTCGTGCCTCGATATCTTGCACTAACTGGCAATCATCTGCCTTTACACGTGCTAGGTGTGCATTTTTATTGATCAAGCCAATTAACTCGCTCTCTGTGTACAGAGGCACTGCTGTTATAGGCTCTTCAGCCATGCTTAGGCTTGAGAAGAGTAATGTTAAAGGCAATAAAACACGCATCAAAATCACTTAAATAAAGTCAGTCTTAGCAAATAATATACAATTATCATTCCAGAGTGAATTTTGGGCACAAAAAAAGCTGCCGAGGCAGCTTTTTCAGTCACTATGACGATTATGCAAACGGGCTGCGTAATACCATAGTTTCTACACGATCTGGGCCAGTAGAGATGATATCAACTGGAACGCCAGTGATTTCTTCAATACGTTTGATGTAATCAAGTGCCGCTTGCGGTAATTGATCAACTGACGTAGCACCTACTGTGTTTTCTGACCAGCCTGGCATCTCTTCGTATACTGGTGTTACTTTCTCGTAACCTTCAGCTGCTAATGGTGTAACGTTCGTTACTGTGCCATCTTCTAACTGGTAACCAGTACAGATTTTTAGTGTTTCTAAACCGTCTAAAACGTCTAGTTTAGTTAAACAGAAACCTGAGATACTGTTGATTTGCACTGCGCGGCGCATTGCCACTGCATCTAACCAACCTGTACGGCGTAAACGACCTGTCGTTGCACCGAACTCATGACCTTTGTCACCTAAGTGCTTACCAACTGGATCTTGCTTATCAAGACCGTCGTAAAGCTCTGTAGGGAATGGACCAGAACCTACACGTGTAGTGTAAGCTTTAATAATACCTAGCACGTAATCAAGGTGTAATGGACCAAAACCAGCACCTGTTGCTACACCACCAGCTGTTGTGTTTGATGATGTTACGTACGGGTAAGTACCGTGATCGATATCAAGTAATGTACCTTGCGCACCTTCAAATAAGATGTTGTCGCCCGCTAAACGCGTTTGATCAAGAAGCTCAGTAACATCAACAACCATTGCTTTTAAGATATCTGCGATAGCCATTGCATCGTCAAATGTCTTTTGGAAGTCAACTGGTTCAGCTTTGTAGTAATGCTCTAATGTGAAGTTATGGTATTCCAATACTTCTTTAAGCTTGCTAGCAAACTGTTCAGGGTTGAATAAGTCACCTACACGTAAACCACGACGTGCTACTTTATCTTCATAAGCTGGACCGATACCACGACCTGTAGTACCAATTGGCTTATCGCCACGTGCTTTTTCACGGGCTAAATCTAATGCAATGTGGAAAGGTAAAATTAATGGACATGCTTCGCTGATTAATAAGCGCTCACGTACTGGTACGCCACGCTCTTCTAGCATGCCGATTTCTTTCATTAATGCTTCTGGTGATAAAACAACACCGTTACCGATCACACACTTAACATTGTCACGTAATACACCCGATGGAATAAGGTGTAAAACCGTCTTTTCACCGTTGATTACCAGAGTATGGCCTGCGTTATGACCACCTTGATAACGAACTACTAAAGATGCTTTGTCTGTAAGGAGGTCAACTACCTTACCCTTACCTTCGTCACCCCATTGGGTGCCTAGTACAACAACGTTTTTACCCATTGCAAATTCACTTAGAAAAAATTAGGACGAGATTTTATCAGAAAACGAGGTGAAAGATCACCCCGTTTAGCTTATTTTTTCTGCGCATGAATTTTTACCTTCTTAATTACTTAAACAACTACATGCAGAACAGGGGTTTATAAAATAGTTCAGGATAAAAATTAATCACGCGCAAAAACAAAAAAAGCCCTACAAACTGCAGGGCTTTTTATCACACAAATATTAATTACTGTGCTTTTGTACCTTTCATATAATTAAAGAAGTCGCTATCAGGTGAAATCACCATCACGTCTTGCTTATTTTTAAAGGTATTTTTGTACGCTTCTAGGCTGCGCATAAAACCAAAGAATTCTGCATCTTTGTTATAAGCGTTAGCATAGATAGCTGCGGCATCGGCATCACCTTGACCACGAACAGTACGCGCATTACGCTCAGCGTCTGCAAGCATTACTGTTACACGGCGGTCGACTTCTGCACGAATTGTTTCAGCTTTCTCTTGACCTTCAGAACGGTGCTCTTTTGCAACCGCAGTTCGCTCAGCACGCATACGTTGGAAGATTGAACTACTCACTTCTTGTGGTAAGTTAATTTGCTTAACGCGTACATCAAGTACTTCAATACCTAGCTCTTGTGCACTTTCAGACGCTTGAACTAATGCTTCTTCCATCAGCTCACTACGCTCACCAGAAACGATCTCTCTGATAGTACGAGAACCGAAATTAGTACGCAGACCGTTATTCACCTTTTGCTTAAGTAGCGTTTCAGCGTATTGCTTATCACCGCGGGCACGCAGGTAGAATGCACTAAAGTCATTAATTCGCCACTTAACGTAAGAATCAACGATTAAGTCTTTTTTCTCACTTGTTACGAAACGGTCAGGTGCACCATCTAGCGTTTGAATACGTGCATCTAAACGACGTACTTGGCTAAAAAAAGGCACTTTTAGGTGTAAACCTGGGCCGTATACTACAGCCTTGTCGTCACTGTCTTTTTCAACTTTGCTGAATAACAGTACGATTGCCTTCTCGCCTTCTTGCACAACAAAAATCGCTGAGAAAGACAGCACAACTGCAAGGGCAAGTATTACTAAACTAAAATTTTTCATCTTGCTTATCTCCCCTCATTAAAACGGTCAGTTGCGAAACGGTCATTGCTTGAATTTACCGTGCTGTTACGCGACGTGTTTATTTTATTGCGAAGGTCTTTGATATCACTTGAGCTTGGTAATGCAACACGTGTTGCTGTACCTTGCTTTTCCATGATTTTATCAAGCGGTAAATACATCATGTTATTACCACCTTCAACATCAACTAACACTTTAGAGCTGTTACCTAACACTTCTTCCATCGCATCGATGTAAAGACGCTTACGAGTTACCTCTTTAGCAGCTTGGTACTCAGGTAATAGCTTTTCAAAACGCGCTACCTCACCCTGTGCTTCTAATGTAATACGTTCACGGTACGCTTCTGCTTCTTGCGTCATACGAGTAACTTGACCACGAGCACGAGGTTCAATTTCACGAGCATAGGCTTCTGCTTCACGGATGAAACGCTCTTCATCTTCTTGTGCAGCAATAGCGTCATCAAACGCGTCTTTTACTTCACCCGGCGGACGTGAATCTTTAAAGTTCACATCACTTACAATAATACCTAGATTGTATGGCTCGATGATTTTGTTAAGCTCATCCCACGTTTGTTGACGCACTAACTCACGACCTGTTGTTAGTACTTGGTCCATTTTTACGTGGCCAATTACATAACGTAATGCACTATCAAGTGCTTGTTGTAAGCTGTGGTCAGCATCAGTAACGCTGAACTTGTAAAGATGTGGGTCGATAACACGGTACTGTACTTCAAACTCTACATTTACCACGTTTTCGTCTTCGGTAAGCATAAAACCTTTAGCAGATAACGAGCGTACCGCTTCGATATCAACAGGGATCACGCGTTCAATGAAGGTCATTTTCCAACGTAAGCCAGGTTCTGCAATGCGATCGTATTGCCCAAATTGTAAAACAATACCGCGCTCAGCTTCTTTTACCGTGTAAATACCACTTAATGCCCATACAATGATGGCAATAATAAGGATGAAAGAAATGCCTGCGCCACCAAGTCCACCGCCGTTTTTACCTGGCTTATTACCACCAAATAAACCGCCAAACTTGTTGCCGAACTTACGCATTACCTCGTCTAAATCAGGTGGGCCTTGATCTTTTCCGCCTTTATTATTCCACGGATCTTTATCATTGCCATTATTACCCGGTTCATTCCAGGCCATAGCTATACTCCATTGTTATCTAAATGAATTAGGTTAAATCTATCAAATCTACAGCATTTCTCATACTAAAAAAGACAAATGCTGGTGATTTTTAATCAGTCACTACGAAAGAGTCGAGGTCTTGTCCCATCTCTTTTTTCAAGCGATTCCATTCTGCCATTGGCAAGCGTACCGATAATAACCAGTTTCCTTGCTCATCAAAACACTCTTGATGAACTGCATTTAAGTTGAATAATGCTGCGCGAATACGACCATGTTGTGGTGGTAATTTTAGCTCATCAGCAAACATCTTTTTGGCAAGTAACTCATTAATTGCCTCACTTAACAGTTCACAACCAACGCCAGTGCGGGCCGACAACCAGACTCGTACTGGCTGACCTTCGTCGTTTCTATCTATACGTGGCGCAACGTCATCTAGCGCATCAATTTTGTTATAAACCAATAATTGCGGCACTTCATCTGCTTCGATTTCTTTTAAAACAGACTGTACTTGCTCAATATTTTCTTTTCGACGAGGGTCTGCCACATCGATAACATGTAGCTGTAAATCAGCTTCACGGGTTTCTGTTAAGGTTGCTTTAAATGCTGCAACAAGGTCGTGTGGTAAGTGACGAATAAAACCTACCGTATCAGCTAAAATTATTGGACCTATATCGCCGATATCCAACTTACGTAAGGTTGGATCTAGGGTTGCGAATAACTGATCAGCAGCATACACATCTGAGTCTGTAATACGGTTAAATAACGTTGATTTACCCGCATTGGTATAACCTACCAGTGACACAGTTGGAATTTCATTGCGCGTACGCGCACGTCGTCCCTGCTCACGTTGAACAGCAACTTTATCTAAACGGGCACGAATGTTTTTAATTCTTGCGCGCAGTAATCGTCTATCGGTTTCGAGCTGGGTTTCACCTGGGCCACGTAAACCTATCCCGCCTTTTTGTCTTTCAAGGTGAGTCCAACCACGGATCAAGCGAGTAGAAATGTGGCGTAACTGAGCTAACTCAACCTGAAGTTTACCTTCGTGAGTACGCGCTCGCTGCGCAAAAATATCTAAGATCAAACTCGTACGATCAAGAACGCGGCACTGGCAAACGCTTTCTAAATTGCGTTCCTGTGACGGGCTAAGTTGATGGTTGAAAATGATGACATCTGCATTGTGGATTTTGACAGTTTCAGCGATTTCTTCTGCTTTTCCGGTCCCGACGAAAAGTTTCGGATGTGGTGCTTGACGACTGCCTTGCACAATCGCCAAACTACTAACACCAGCAGAAGATACCAACAACTCTAATTCGTGAAGATCTTCGCGATCCCCCTCTTTAGGTAAGTCGATATGAACTAAAACTGCCTGTTCGCCGGCTTCATAACGGTCAAACAAGCATTACGCTCCTAAGTTTAAAAATTTCCAGATTCTTGCTCTTCTGAATCATCACTTCCTTGAACGCCTTGGAAGTTAACAGAACGCGCTGGAACAACAGTTGAAATAGCGTGTTTATACACCATTTGATTTACGGTGTTTTCAAGTAAAATAACAAATTGGTCAAATGACTGGATTTTACCCTGCAATTTAATGCCATTAACCAAAAAGATTGATACTGGAATGCGCTCACGACGTAACGCATTTAAAAATGGGTCTTGTAACGACTGGCCTTTTGCCATGTTATTTTCCTTCGTTCTAGGTGTTATTATAATTAAGTAGCTGAACTAATTTAACAAAGCTAAAAAACTTCCAGCTACTACTAGCTTAGCGAACTTACTACACGTTGCAAGTTTTCTTCATCACCCGTGGTCAACCAAGTTACTTCAGGCCAACCTCTTAACCAAGTGAGTTGTCGCTTGGCTAACTGCCGTGTGGCTGCAATACCACGAAAGACCATTTCATCATAGTCAATTTCGCCAGCAATGTAATCCCACATTTGTCTATAACCCACACAACGAATCGAAGGCAGGTCTGGGTGTAAATCCTTACGTTTATATAGGGATGAAACTTCATTTTCAAACCCCTGGTCGAGCATTATTTTAAACCTTTTCTCAATTCGCTGATGTAATTCACTGCGATCATCAGGTGCAATGGCAAATTGATGGAAAGTATAAGGAAGCTCAGGCTGCTTTTGTTTTTGCAGCTCAGTCATTGTTTTACCTGTAATACGATACACTTCTAATGCACGATTAATTCTTTGCGAATCATTTTCGCTCATTTTGTTCGCTGCATCAGGATCGATTTTCACAAGCTCTTTATGCAAATGTGGCCAGCCAAACTGCTTTGCTTCCTTTTCAAGTTCAGCACGTACTTCAGGTGATGCCTCTGGTAGCGGTGATAAGCCATCAATAAGTGACTTAAAATACATCATTGTACCGCCAACCAATACAGGTACTTTACCTTGCTGATGAAATAGATCAATCTTTTCAATTGCATCACGGCGAAAATCTGCCACTGAATAACTATCTGCTGGGTCGATAATATCGATCAAGTGATGCGGCGCACGAGCAAGCTCTTCGGCATTTGGCTTTGCTGTGCCGATGTCCATATCTTTATAGACTAATGCTGAATCAACACTGATTATTTCTGTGTTTAAATGCTCACACAGCGAAATTGCTAAATCTGTTTTCCCTGCAGCGGTTGGTCCCATTAAAAAAATGACGGGTAAGTTATTCAAGCCTAAATACCTTGCTTAGTTTAAAAACTGAGATAGTTCTATTTTAACTGCTTTTTGACGTAAACGTTGCATAGTTTGTGGATTATTTTCTAACCGAGCCACTTGCTCCAAAAAGGCTTGGCTTGCGTAATAGCGTGCTGGGATTTGCTGAGCTAACCAAGCTAACCATTCATCGAGTGAACTTGGTGAGGCTTTACAGCCTGCAATAAGTCGCTCAATAGCATCACTTACATCAAGTAAATAGACACAAGGCGGAAGCTTTTTCACCATCACAAACTGTTTTTCAATGACTAAATCAAAACCAAGTAAGGTAAACCACGACTGCTGAGCATTTAACGCGCTAATATCATCAGCACTTGCATTTACTCGCACAGGTAACAACAAGGCTTTGCCATCAAGGCTACCTGCTTGCTCTACGTGCGCTTGCCAGTCGAGTGCTAATGCATGCTTAAAGTGCGCAGCAAAGAGTTGGTTGTCTTCACTAAATACGCACTCGCCCTCTCGTACATGAATAAGCTTGGCAAGTTTTGCTTGCTCTACAACCGGTGCTGTAACACTTGGTTCAGGGCGTACTTGGTCAAAATGCGCAGCATGTTGCTCGCTGATCCCTTGATAAAATGCATTGACATCTTGGTGCGATGTTTTACTGCGACCTTGGCTGTCACTACTAAAACCACCGCCAGAGCGCCCTGCTCCAGTTGCCCCAGAATAACTCGCTGAACGTGTCGGCTGTAATTCAGATTTAGGGTAATCATACTGCTCTGTTGGCGCTGATTGAGTAAAACTTGGCTGTGTGCTGCTTGAGTGCGCCTCATCAAACGGAGCATGCTGAAAAGCAGTGTCATTATGCTCTGTAAAACCAGCTTCGTGCTGAAGCGGCACCACCACTTGTTTTATTGCCTGCAGGATAAAGTCATGCACTAAACGGCCTTGATGAAAACGCACTTCATGTTTTGCTGGGTGCACGTTTACATCGACCTGACGTGGGTCAATATCAATATAAATGACAAAACCGGGCAGCTCTTCTGAACCTGCGACTTCTTCAAAGGCTTGACGGATTGCATGCAAAATGAGTTTATCGCGCATCATGCGATTATTCACATAGGTATATTGCGTGCTATTTGTTGAGCCCACGGGTAATACCCAACCGCGCAGCATCAAACCAGCTTCACCTGATTGAATATGCAGCCCCTGCTCACTAAATGCTTTGCCAGCAACTTGAGCGACACGCGCTATTGCTTGCTCAGGGTTTGGTTTAGCACGATATTGGCGCACTACTTTACCGTTATGGGTCAGGGTGATAGAAACATCAAAACGACTCAGCGCAATGCGTTTTATGAGCTCATCAATATGTGAAAACTCGGTTTTCTCGGTGCGAAGAAATTTACGTCGCGCAGGGGTATTAAAAAATAAGTCTTTCACCTCAATGGTGGTGCCATCAGGGTGTGCGGTTGGCTTAATCTGCACCGCCATATCACGACCTTCAGCAAACGCTTGCCATGCAGCCTCTTGCTGCTTTGGCTTTGAGCTTAAGGTTAAGCGAGAAACAGAACTAATTGATGCCAACGCTTCACCACGAAAGCCAAGTGAACAGATGTTCTCTAGGTCATCGAGTGACTTAAGCTTACTCGTGGCATGGCGCGACAAGGCTAATGTTAGCTCATCTTTATTAATGCCAGAGCCATTATCGCGAATGCGAATAAGCTTATGACCGCCACGCTCAATATCTATTTGAATGCGCGTTGCGCCAGCATCTAAACTGTTTTCTACCAGCTCTTTAACAACGGATGCTGGGCGTTCAACCACTTCACCCGCAGCAATTTGGTTAGCCAATCGCGCGGGTAGTATTTCTATACTCATAGTGTTCCTAACACGAAAATTGACTAGCTTTGAGGAATATCAAGCTCTTGACCAATAAATAAGGTATTTGATTTTAAGTTGTTGGCCGTTTTTAGCTTACTCACAGAGGTGTTATATCTGCTTGCTAAAATACTTAACGACTCACCAGGGCGAACTTTGTGTTTAGTCGGAAACTGCGACTTTAACTTAGCGAAAAGCGAGTCATCTGGCGGGTTTTGCATATAGTAATTTTTAATCGAGGTGAAAATTGCTTTAGCTAAGCGCTCCTGATGCTGCGCCGTTTTTAGCATTCGCTCTTCGCGTGGATTCGAGATAAACCCAGTTTCGACCAAAATAGAGGGAATATCAGGTGACTTTAATACTGCAAGGCTCGCCGCTTGTGGGCGTTTCTTATGCATTTTAGCCACTTTTCGTAATTCGCTAACCACTTCTTCTGCGACACTAAAGCCTGTTTTCATCGAGTGATCCATCGACATATCTAGCAGTGCTTGCGCTAAATATTTTTCGCTTGCGGTATCTTTTAATACCCCAGCTGCACCACCTAAAAGCTCTGAGTGTTTCTCTTTATCCTCAATCCATTTACCAATTTCTGAATTTGCACGGCGTAGTGATAGCACCCACACTGAGGCACCGTTTGGTTGTGGGCTTGTAAAGGCATCCGCATGAATCGACACAAAGAAGTCAGCTTTTTTCTTACGGGCAATGCTAGTTCGAGTGTTTAAATTTACAAAGTAGTCACTGCGGCGCACCATACGCGAAATCATGCCTTTTTCAGCATCTATCATTCGCTCTAAGCGCTTGGCTATTTGTAACGTAATATCTTTTTCATAAGTGCCTGAGGGACCAATTGAACCAGGGTCTTCACCACCATGACCTGCGTCAATGGCAATAACAATATCGCGCTCTTGATGAAGCTCACGCTTTTTCACACTGGTGTTAGTCGAAACAACAGGCTCTGCCTTCGGTGTTTTATCAACAAGGTCAACCACTAAACGATGCTTGTATGGGTCGGTAGGTAGTAAAGCAAACACAACGGGTTTACTAGCACGGGCTAGCTCAAAAACAAAGCGCACACTTTTGCTATCTTTAGGTTTCGAGTAACGTAGTTTAGAAACAATCTGATGCTTTTTAGGAATAGCAGGCAAGCTATCTAGTTTGTCGGTATTTTTTAAATCAATGACTAAACGAGCTGGATTTTTCAGCATGAAATAGCTGAAATCAGGTTTATCGTTTAAATCAAAGACCACACGAGTGCTGTCAGGTGAAGGCCACACACGTACGCTATTAATAGTATTTTGTGCAAGCGCAATTTGGCTCACAACCAATAACATCAAAGTAGTTAATAGTTTAAACGTACAACGACCCATTTTTACTAATACACCTTTATTTTTTTATGTTTATTCTTGCGCACTCTTAAGTTGCTGAACAATTGCCTGACCACGCTCGGTTAAGCTGTTAATTGCAATAGCACGTGCCTCGCCTTCATAGCGTAGGGTGATATCAAGATCCGGTGTTGGAATAAATTCGCCGCCTTTTTCAGGCCATTCCACAACACAAATAGCCTGTGGTGAAAAATAGTCACGAATTCCCATATATTCAAGTTCTTCAGGGTCACCTAAGCGATATAAATCAAAGTGATAGACATCAGCTTTAGCTAATTGGTAAGGCTCAACCAGTGTATAAGTCGGACTCTTAACCTTACCTTGATGACCGAAACCTTGCACGATACCACGGGTTAATGTCGTTTTACCGGCACCTAAATCACCATGTAAATAGATGACTGCCCCTTGCTCCATCAAGGTTGCAAGTTGCTTACCCATATTAACCGTTGCTGCTTCATCAGCGAGTGGAAAACCAACACTGTCGGTCATTATTACCTCATGAAAAACTAAAAACACATTACTTTGTTAATCATACCAGAATAATTTTGTAAGGCGAGAGCCGCTCTTATGCCTAGTTTGACAAAAAAAAGCCGGCAAAGTTGCCGGCTTTTTAGCTTAAACAGAATTTTGTTTACAGACCTAGTTTCTTCTCAAGGTAGTGGATGTTTGTACCACCGTTTTGGAAGTTTTCATCTGCCAAGATTTTCTTGTGCAGTGGTGTGTTGGTCTTGATGCCATCGATCACTAATTCGTTTAACGCATTGCGTGAACGAGCAATAGCTACATCACGGTTTTCACCGTAACAGATCAGCTTACCAATCATTGAATCGTAATGAGGTGGTACTGTGTAATCTGCGTAGATGTGGCTGTCCCAACGAATACCTAAACCGCCAGCAGGGTGGAATCGCGTGATTTTACCTGGTGATGGAATAAAGGTGTCTGGGTCTTCCGCATTAATACGGCACTCAATTGCATGACCACGAATAACCACATCTTCTTGTGTGAATGATAATGGTTGGCCAGCAGCAATTTTTAGCTGCTCTTTGATTAAGTCAACGCCAGTGACCATTTCTGTTACTGGGTGCTCAACCTGAATACGAGTATTCATTTCGATGAAATAGAACTCGCCGTTTTCGTATAAGAATTCGAACGTACCTGCACCGCGATAACCAATTTCGATACATGCACGAGTACAACGGTCACCGATGAACTTACGCATTTCAGCTGTGATACCTGGCGCTGGCGCTTCTTCAACAACTTTTTGGTGACGACGTTGCATTGAACAATCACGCTCACCTAAGTGAACTGCATTGCCTTGACCGTCTGCAAGTACTTGAACTTCGATGTGACGTGGGTTTTCAAGGAATTTTTCCATGTAAACCATACCATTACCGAAGAACTGCTTTGCTTCTTGCTGGGTAAGGGCGATTGAATCAATCAGTTCTTTTTCGCTGCGAACAACACGCATACCACGACCACCGCCGCCGCCTGCTGCTTTAATGATTACAGGGTAACCAATACGCTTAGCGATTTGAATGTTGCGCTCGCTGTCTGCCGTTAATGGGCCATCAGAACCTGGTACACAAGGTACACCGGCTTTACGCATCGCTTCGATTGCAGAAACTTTGTCACCCATTAAACGAATTGTGTCGCCTTTAGGACCGATAAATACAAAGCCGCTTTGCTCAACTTGATCAGCAAAGTCTGCATTTTCAGAAAGGAAACCATAACCTGGGTGGATAGCAACTGCGTCTGTTACTTCTGCCGCTGCAATAATGCGCGGAATATCTAAGTAACTTTCAGTGGCTGCTGGTTTACCAATACAAATTGTTTCGTCTGCCAGTAACACGTGCTTAAGATCACGGTCTGCCGTTGAATGCACAGCAACAGTTTTGATCCCAAGCTCTTTGCAGGCGCGCAGTACGCGAAGTGCAATTTCACCTCGGTTTGCAATGACTACTTTATCTAACATAGAGTTGGCCTTTTGTTGCGCTATTATTCAATGATGAATAAAGGTTGATCGAATTCTACTGGCTCGCCATTTTCAACTAAGATAGCTTTTACTGTGCCTGCTTTATCAGATTCGATTTGGTTCATCATCTTCATTGCTTCAACGATACATAACGTATCGCCAACATTTACTTTAGAACCTACTTCTACGTATGGTGCTGCTTCTGGAGAAGCCGCTGAGTAGAATGAACCAACCATAGGAGATTTAACTTGATGGCCAGTCGGTGCAGCTGGAGCAGCCGCTTCTGCTGCTGGTGCCTCTGCTACTGGAGCTGGAGCTGGTGCCGCTGCTGGCGCAGGTGCTGCAAACTGTTGTGGTGCATACTGCATTGCAGGTGCTGCAGACATATTGTTACGATTGATGCGTACTGACTCTTCACCTTCAGTGATTTCTAATTCAGCAATACCAGATTCTTCTACTAATTCGATAAGTTTTTTGATCTTGCGAATATCCATTGAACGACCCGCCTGTTAGTTATTTAAAAATTAATGTGTGTTTTGCAACCGGCTAACAGCAGCTTCAAGTGCCACCTTATAACCCATTGCTCCTAATCCAATAATGACGCCTTGTGCCACATCCGAAAAATACGAATGATGACGGAATGCTTCTCGAGCATGCACATTAGTTAAATGCACCTCGTAAAAGGGAATGTTTACACTAAGTAATGCATCCCGTAAGGCTACGCTTGTATGCGTAAATGCAGCAGGGTTGATAATAATTGCATCAACCGTTTGCCATGCATCGTGAATGCGTTCTATTAATGCAGCTTCACTGTTACTTTGGAAATGCGTTAAATCAACATTGAGACTGGCAGCAACCTGACTAAGTTCAGCTATAATCTCATCAAGAGATTGAGTACCGTACTTTTCTGGTTCACGCTTGCCAAGCATGTTTAAATTTGGCCCATTTAGAACTAAAAGTTTGAATTTTGCAGCCATAATACGCGATATATCCTATAAGTAAGCAGTTTAACCATATTCATCATAAACCCACGCTTAACCTAAGCGTGCTGATGTAAAATAGCAACTATTTCTCACGTTAACCACCTATTATAGATATTTCGACGTAAATAGCAGCAAAATACTGGTCTAATCACTCCCTGCTCGTGGCAAAGTCAAGCATAGCAAGGCACACAACAGGGTCATTCTAAGCGTTTTCCTGCTGATTAATTGAGCTTCAATCAGTGAATTTGCTATTTTTCACTTAAAATAAGTATTTTTTATGATGCTGATACAAAAACGCCACTCAGATGAGTGGCGTTTTGCTATTTTCTTGCACGTTTGCGTTTATTTAGCGCTATTTCGTACTTTTGCTAAATGTTCTGCAAAGTCTTTGGCATTTAAAAAGCCTGTCACACGTTGCTCTAAAAGCTCATTACCTTGGCTATCAAAGAACAAAATGCTCGGTAAACCAAATACCGTGTATTCTTCCATCAGCTCTATGGTTTTTGCATCGCTTTGTGTTAAATCGATTTGAATTAATTCAAAGTGAGCAAATTGCTCTTGCACTTTAGCGTCAGGAAACGTGTAGTGTTCAAACTCTTTACAGGCAACGCACCAGTCGGCATATAAGTCGACCATCACTAAGCGCCCCTCGCTACTTGCCTGTGCAATTTCTTCTTTTAATTCACTTAGATTAGCAACTTGTCTAAAACCATGTGTTTTTACAGCGGCTTCGGTAACCACCGCTTTACTAGGCCAAAAATAATTCTTCGTTAAACTCGCCCCAGTTACAACCAATAAGGTTGCTGCAAACCACAATGCTGTTTTTAGTTTGCCTTGTGATTGACCACTTTGCCAATGGTGTAAATAAAGCGCTGTAGCAAGAGCTAATAAACCCGCCATTAACCAAATGATTTCAATATCAACAATACGCTCAAGCAGAATAAGCGGCACGACCAGCATAATGAAACCAAAGAGGGTTTTCACTTGCTCCATCCAACCACCGGCTTTTGGTAGTAATTTACCGCCAGAAGTCCCCAGTAATAACAGCGGTAAGCCCATGCCTAAACTGAGTACATAAAGTGTTAAACCACCGACGAGGTAGTCACCACTTTGCGCTACATAGAGTAAAGCAGCAGATAATGGCGCTGTTGTACACGGTGAGGCAATCAAACCAGACAGTACACCCATCATAAATACGCCAACATAATTGCCGCCTTTTTGCTGGTTACTAACCTGAGTAAGTTTATTCATCATACCGCTAGGTAATTTGATTTCGTACCAGCCAAACATCGACATTGCCAGCAATACAAATAAGATACTAAAGCTAATTAGTACAGTAGGATGCTGTAAATACCCTTGTACTTGCCCACCTAATGATGCAACCACTAAACCCAGTGCTGCGTAAGTAACGGCCATACCTTGTACATATACAAACGACAGCGAGAACGCTTTTTTAGTCGATAAATTCTGCTGACCCGCTATAAGGCTCGACAAAATCGGAAACATTGGGAATACGCATGGCGTAAAGGCAAGACCAACACCCACTAAAAAGAAGATTACTAGGTTAGTTAGTAAACCTTGCGATGCCAGCTTATCGGTATATGACTGCTCACCAGCTGGTTTTGAAACTTCTTGAGAAGGGGCTGATGACGCTTCATTAGTATCGGCTGCTTGTGTTAATGCAGCCAATGCATTCCCCGCATCTGCAGCCTGTGATACTTGCTCACCTGCAATCACAGATAAAGGAATGGTTCTAACTTCTGGCGGATAACATAACCCCGCCTCGGCACAGCCTTGAAAACGCACTTTAACAACCGCACCTTCTGTGACGTTACTAAGCTTAGAAACCACACTTAACGAATCAAAGAATACCTCGGTCTTACCAAAAAATTCATCCTCAATAATCACGCCCTTGCCAAGATCAGGAATTTCAATATCTGCGCCTTTGGCAATAATTTCGACTTTCTTTTTATAAAGGTAATAATCAGGCGCAATATCCCAGCCAATAAATAAAGTTTTGCCTTGCTGGTCAAAATCGAAAACAAAAGCCTGATCAACTGGGAGAAATGTTTGCTCCGCAGGTTGTAGTAGATTTCCAAGTAAATTGTTATTACTTGCGCTTGCTGGCATAAGCCACAATGCACAAAGTAATAAAAGGAACGATCGCATTAATTAAGTACCTCATCCATCCAATTAAAATAGGCTAAATTGCCTGTAGCCACATCAACGACCTGAATTTCAGGCACCTCATAACTATGCAATTTCTTGATAGTTTGGATCACCTCATTCATTTTTTCTGACTTAGTTTTGATCAGTAACTTACTCTCAATAGCTTGAGTCACCTCGCCTTCCCACATGTAAATAGATTCAATAGTAGGCAAAATGTTCACACAAGCAGCTAGCTTTTCTTTAACTAGATGTTGTGCCAACTGACGGGCTTCAGCCTCATTTGCACAAGTAGTAAAAATAAGTCGAAAATGCGTAGTCATAAGGAACCTTTATTTGATTACGTGAGTCGCACCATAGTAGCCGATAGTAACTATAATGTGTAGCGAGCAAGGTGATCCTAGGTTCCGTCTTGAAAAATGACCTGCTCACCCCAATTTATATTTCACTGACTCGAAAGAGAATGACATTTTTTAGAGAGCGTTATGTTTAGATTTTTATTTTTGTTATTTATTTTAGTGCCGATTGTGGAGATCGCGTTACTCATCCAAGTGAGTGAAGTGATCGGCGGCTTTGCCACCATAGCGCTTGTAATTGTGACCGCGATTGTCGGTGCGAAATTAGTGAAGCAGCAAGGTATGGGCGCAATTCAAAACGTGCAATTACAAATGGCACAAGGGCAAATGCCTGCAAAAGAATTATTTACTGGATTATGTGTCATTATCGCCGGTGTTTTATTAATGACACCAGGCATCATGACTGACTTTTTTGGCTTTTTACTACTCACGCCAGCAATCCGCAACAAACTGGCTGCAGGCCTTGCTAGTCAGGCAACTGTGCGCATGAGTTCGCAGGCAAATCAAGGCTCTGCACACTTCCAATACCATAGTAAAACAACCACTCATGAAGAGCCAAACCATCAACCGACAACTATCGATGGTGAATTTGAGCGAAAAGATTAAAATTTTTTAATTTTTGTACTTGGATTTTTTTAAGCCACCCCCATTAATGAATGCAATGAAACGCAACGGGTGGCTTAGCACTCCCCTGCAATAACACAAGATTTTTTCTGTACTGTTCAGAAACTGTTAGGAGAACTAAATAAATGAACATTCGTCCTTTACATGATCGCGTCATCGTTAAGCGTCTAGAAGAAGAAACTAAGTCTGCTGGCGGTATTGTATTAACTGGCTCTGCAGCTGAAAAATCAACTCGCGGAGAAGTTATCGCTGTTGGTAATGGCCGTGTTTTAGACAACGGTGAAGTAAGAGCATTAGAAGTTAAAGCCGGTGACACTGTGCTGTTCGGCTCTTATGTTGAAAAAGCTGAAAAGATCGAAGGTCAAGAGTACCTGATCATGCGTGAAGATAACATTCTAGGCATTGTAGGCTAATCCTACTTTTCGTTTAGCAACCCGTTTACAGAATTTAAGAGGAATTTAATCATGGCAGCAAAAGAAGTACTTTTTGCAGGTGACGCACGTGGCAAAATGCTAACTGGCGTAAACATTTTAGCAAACGCAGTAAAAGTAACTTTAGGTCCTAAAGGCCGTAACGTTGTATTAGACAAATCATTCGGCGCTCCAGTGATCACTAAAGATGGTGTATCTGTAGCAAAAGAAATCGAGCTTGAAGACAAGTTCGAAAACATGGGCGCACAAATGGTTAAAGAAGTAGCGTCTAAAGCGAATGACGCTGCTGGTGACGGTACAACAACTGCAACAGTATTAGCGCAAGCTATCGTAAACGAAGGCTTAAAAGCAGTTGCAGCGGGTATGAACCCAATGGACCTTAAGCGCGGTATCGACAAAGCAGTTACTGCAGCAGTTGAAGAGCTTAAAGCACTTTCTGTTCCATGTGCAGACACTAAAGCAATTGCACAAGTAGGTACTATTTCTGCTAACTCTGATAAAGAAATCGGTGACATCATTGCAGAAGCAATGGAAAAAGTAGGCCGTGATTCAGGCGTTATCACTGTTGAAGAAGGTCAGTCGTTAGAAAACGAACTAGACGTAGTTGAAGGTATGCAGTTTGACCGCGGTTACCTTTCTCCATACTTCATCAACAACGCTGAAAAAGGCGCTGTAGAGCTAGACAACCCATTCATTCTACTTGTAGACAAAAAAGTATCTAACATCCGTGAGCTACTACCTACATTAGAAGCTGTTGCAAAAGCTAGCAAGCCACTACTTATCATTGCTGAAGACCTTGAAGGTGAAGCACTTGCAACTCTTGTTGTGAACAACATGCGCGGCATCGTTAAAGTATCTGCGGTTAAAGCACCTGGTTTCGGCGACCGTCGTAAAGCAATGCTACAAGACATCGCAGTGTTAACAGGTGGTACTGTTATTTCTGAAGAAATCGGTTTAGAGCTAGAGAAAGCGACAATCGAAGACTTAGGTACAGCTAAGCGCGTTGTGATCACTAAAGATGATACAACAATCATCGACGGTGCAGGCGAAGAAGACGGCATCAATGGTCGTGTTGCACAAATCAAAGCACAAATCGAAGAAGCGACGTCTGACTACGATAAAGAGAAACTACAAGAGCGTATGGCTAAACTAGCTGGCGGTGTTGCAGTAATCAAAGTTGGCGCAGCAACTGAAATCGAAATGAAAGAGAAAAAAGACCGCGTTGAAGATGCACTACACGCAACTCGCGCAGCGGTTGAAGAAGGTGTTGTACCAGGTGGTGGTGTTGCACTAGTTCGCGTAGCAAGCAAACTTGTTGAACTTGCTGGCGACAACGAAGACCAAAGCCACGGTATCAAAGTTGCACTACGTGCGATGGAAGCACCACTTCGTCAAATCGTAACTAACGCAGGTGACGAAGCATCTGTTGTTGTTAACTCAGTAAAAGGCGGTGAAGGTAACTACGGTTACAACGCAGCATCAGGCGAGTACAACGACATGATCGAAATGGGTATCTTAGACCCAACTAAAGTAACGCGTTCTGCACTACAGTACGCAGCTTCAATCGCGGGTCTTATGATCACAACTGAAGCAATGGTTGCTGAAATCCCGAAAGATGAGCCAGCTGCTCCAGATATGGGCGGTATGGGCGGCATGGGTGGTATGGGCGGCATGATGTAATCATCCCCAAGCACTTCGCTTAAAAAACCCAGCTCCGGCTGGGTTTTCTTTTAGCTATCAGTTTTAAGCTGTCAGCTATCAGTCTGAATGAAAGAGCAAGTTCGCACCATCAGGGTTACGTGCTGACCATGCCTTTCTCAGTGTTTTAATAACTAACTCGGCGTTGTTTATCCGGCTTGTTACCCAGCCAACAACCTTACGAGAGTACAAGTCAAGGATGACGCACAAATACTGCCAACCATCTTTACAGCGTACTTGTGTGATGTCTGATACCCACACGGTATTTGCTGTATCAACATTAAATTGGCGTCGTAGTAAGTTACTCGCTTTGATTGTACCTTCTTTCTTCGCGC